>JAAZJH010000073.1 GCA_012800435.1 Clostridiaceae bacterium
AACTCGCTGCCTAGCAGCACGGAACAAGCCGACGTTTCAGTGAAGGGGGGTACCCCCCTTCACTGAAACAACAACTACGACTTATATACAGGAGTCCAAAGTTGCGAACATTCCTTGACAGTACTCATTCAATTCACGTATGACGCTCAATGTCGCAGCATGTTTTAGACAAGTGATCACAAACGTGAGAGATGACACGCCGTGATAAGTGGTTTTCCCTTTTCCATGCTCCCTTTTCACTCATGCTTGACAAATAACGATAACGGGCGGTAGTATAGTGAAGCTGTAAATGCGCCCGTGGCTCAATTGGATAGAGCGTCTGACTACGGATCAGAAGGCTCCGGGTTCGACTCCTGGCGGGCGCGCCAAACAAAAACCCCTGATGCAACGATGTTTCAGGGGTTTTTTGTTTGCTATCTATTCTGTTTTGAATATATTTCGTAATGTTCCAAGTTTTTCAATCTCGATTTCGTAAACGTCCCCATCTTTTAGCCAATGTGTCTCTTTCATCCCGTCAATTACACCTCCCGGTGTTCCTGTAGAGATAATATCTCCGGGCTCAAGAGTCATACTTCTTGAAAGGAACGCGATCAGCACATGAATATTAAAAATTAACTCTTTTGTACTTGAGTTCTGTCGCAATTCTCCGTTTAATGATCCCCTAATTTTTAAGTTATGAGGATTATTAATTTCATCCTTTGTAACAAGGTATGGCCCCATTGGTAAAAAACCGTCGAGAGATTTTCCGATAAGCCATTGGCTAGTAGCATTCTGCATGTCTCTGGCGCTGACGTCATTAGCAATCGTATATCCAAAAACATATTCCATAGCATTTGATGCAGATATATGTTTCCCTCTTTTCCCTATTACTACTGCAAACTCTGCCTCATAATCAGGTTTTTGTGCGCAAGAAGGAATAATCACCTCCGCATCATTTCCACAAAGCGCTGAATTGTATTTCGAGAACACCACCGGTAAGTTAGGCATAGGAGAATTGGTTTCTATAACATGGTCTCTATAGTTAGTGCCAATCATAATCAATTTTTGCGGATTTAATACCGGGGCTAAAAATGTAATCTCATCTTCATAAAAACCAATATGCGCATTATCAATGTTACTTTTCGCAATTTGCGGATAAGACGCAAAAGCACGAATAAGAGCAATCATATCGGGGTATTCGTCAATTCGATATACTTTGCCGTCATCTTTCACAACTCCTACGTTTGCTTCACCGGCAACTAAAAAGGAACACAATTTCATTGAATACTCCTTCTTTTTCTCTTTCTTTACTTTAAAAGTACTTTTAAAACTTATGTATTGTCAGAACTTCTTTTGTGTATGGCTCTGTTGCGAAGATTCCGCAAATGTGCTTATTTTTCACTCATATCATTCTGAGAAAAATACAGGGTAGTGTTCGGTACTTACAATGTTCTGATTTCGCTGATAGGCGATGTAATAGTCGTCAGCCCGAGATAAATCACGAAATCTTGAGTATTCGCTAATGTATCCCGTATCCAAATAAAGTGCATTGTAGCCTTGATCATATTTGACGCACAGGTCTACAAATTCCTCTTGGGAATTAACTTCCCTAAAGGTTTCGACCACACCCTCCTCGTAACTTTCAACGTACAGCGAATGGAACTGTTGACCATCAGAAGGATCCCCATCGTAGAGAATGAGTTCACCCGGCACGGCACGATCAAAATCAGATGGATTAAAAAGCCGATAAAAACATTTAGGCGGTTCTTCAGAGGGATCGATAGAGTCAGGATCGGTGCCGCCTGCCGACGTGGATGTTGCATTAGTTGATACGCTAGATGAATGGTCATCCTTATGTCCTGATGTGTTATCTTGCATGACTCCTGAAGATGAAGCGTCATTGTATTTGTCGGAGAAAGGCAACGACACAACATTATCCGTCTCGTTTAACAACGTCGACTCTTTTCTGCCGCGGCAACCGATGATCATCGCAAGAGGTAACGAAAGTACAATGATTAAAATCACGATGACGGCAACGTTGCTGCATTTTTTACTTTCCATAGAAAGGGGTACCCTTGATTCCGTCACAGAAAATCATGTCGTGAGAGATGTCGGCGAGTTTTCGCGCGCCGCAAAGTTCCATAGCATCCTTGAGTTCTTCGCCTATTTTTCGTGTGAGGAAAGCAACGCCTTCTCGACCTGCGCCGTACGCTGCCGTGATATAGGGGCGCGCAATAACGACGGCATCCGCACCAAGGGCAAGTGCGCGGAAAACATCGACACCGCAACGAATCCCGCCATCTACCAGAATGATCACGCGCCCGGCAACTTGCTCTACGATAGCCGGCAACACTTCAGCGGAGGAAGGACATCCGTCCAGAACGCGCCCGCCGTGATTTGAAACGAGAATGGCTTTAGCGCCCGCGCGAACGGCTTTTTCCGCCGCGTTAGGCGTCATGATCCCCTTAACAATAAAGGGGCGTTGCGCCGACTGAATAATGTCGGCAAGCTCCTTTTCGGACTTACACCCCGCCGGCGGCATCCGGCCTTTGAGAAACGGCAGTCCTCCCGCGTCTATGTCCATCGCGATCGCGAAAGCGCCCGCCTCTCGTGACGCAGTAAATTTTTCCTGCAAAACGCTCATATCCCAAGGCTTAATCGTTGGAATGCCCGCGCCTCCGGTCTCTTTCAGAGCGCTCATTGCGGTCGCAAATCCATGAACGTCGACGCTGTCGCCTAGAAATGCTCTGATTCCGGCATCAAGACAGCCTTCCATGAGAACACGATTGTATTTCGTATCGTCGTAAAGCGATCCGTAATGAAGGGTCACATCGCTGATGGGACCAGCGAAAATCGGGTACTCCAACGATTGGCCGAAGAAGTTAAATGTCGTATCTATCGGTGCGGAAGCCACCAGCGGATCCATATTAATCCGCACACGTTTCCAGGCTCTAAAATTGCGTATGGCGACGTCGCCATAACCTTTTGCGCCCGGGCCGGCAACGTTATTCCCACACGCACGACCATCGCAGACAAGACATGCTTTACAATTAGGCTTGATGTGATCTCGCGCTTGGTCACAAATTCCTTTCCAAGTCATATTTAACTCCTATTGAATTCTTATAATTTTCTTTCTCTAATATATATGCTCATTATTGATTTTGAAAGACTTGCTTTTTTCAATACAAACATGATACATTAGGAAAGCGAACATATGTTCTTGTCAAAAGAATAAAGGCTATCAGGAGAAAATATTCTTCTCGCCGGATAACGAAAAGACATTCAGTGCGGAAATTGTCATTGTTTTTGACAACCAACACGGCCCTGAATAACGAGAAGACGTTTCTCACTCATCAGAGTATAAGAGGAATCTTTTGAAATGAAACGTATCTACATCGATATGATCGCTGAAATTACACCGAAAGGAGATATTTTCCCAAAACGACTTCGTCTTAAAGACGGCACCGTGTTTGCCGTTGATCGGCGTCTTGAACGACCTCGACCGTATTTCAACGCGGATGGCTCAATGTCACAACGTTTTCGATGCCTTGTTGAAAACCGGCAGGTCTCGCTCTTTTACGATGAGGAAACACGACGCTGGTGGGTTGAAAGTGATGTTTAAGACGAGGTTCGTGGAAATAATACACCGGCATATTGAAAGTGATATTGAGAACAATGTTTGATGACCTCTAACGCTGTTGAATTAGCGGTGTTACTTGAAAGAACGTACAAAGAAACGCGGCGCCGGCAAGTTAACAGAGATATTTAAGAAAATACGACATTTAAAGGAATAAGAAAATACGACATTTAAGGGAAACGGAAAATACATCGTATGAACGATCGCGTTATTTTACATGTTGATCAAAATTGCTTTTACGCGAGCGTGGAGATGCTCCGACGCCCGGAGCTAAAGAAGGTGCCCTGCGCCGTGGCCGGCGATCCTGCCAACCGTCACGGCATCATCCTCGCTAAAAATCAACTCGCAAAAATTACGGGCGTTAAAACCGGTGAAGCCATTTGGACAGCTAAAGAGAAATGTCATGATCTCGTCCTCGTCCCGCCCGATTATGCATATTATCTCCATTACAGCCGTCTTGCCTCGGAGCTCTATCGGGAATACACCGATCGCGTCGAATCTTTTGGTATCGACGAATGCTGGCTTGATCTCACAGGCTGCCGGAATGATGACGGATTCGCCGTCGCAGAAAAAATCCGCGCTCGCGTCCGCCATGAACTCGGCCTCACCTGCAGTATAGGTGTAAGCTGGAACAAAGTTTACGCAAAACTCGGCAGCGATCTTCTCAAGCCGGATGGAACCACCCACATCACACGCGCAAATGCCAAATCGATCGTCTACCCTCTTCCCGCTAATGCCCTCCTCTACGTCGGTCCCGCGACGATTCGAAAACTTCATCGCATCGGCGTAAAGACCATCGGCGAGCTCATTGCGCTCGGTCCCGACTACCTCCAAAAAAGATTCGGCGTTGTAGGCCTGAAACTCTACCATTTTGCGGCAGGACTCGACACAACGTCAGTCAGAATGTCAGGCCGTGAATCACCCGTTAAGTCAATCGGCAACTCCATCACAACGCGCCATGACCTTTGTACCGACGAGGATATACGCGCCGTGATCTACATGCTCTCTGAATCGGTCGCCAGTCGCCTGCGCAGCGCGAACATGGCAGCACGCACTGTTCAAGTCAGTTTGCGCGATGACCGGTTTAATCACATTGAGCGCCAAGCTCCCCTTTTACACCCTACGCAGCTCTGCACAGAGCTCGCGCCACAGGCCTTTGCGCTCATCATGGCCAACAGATCCTCCGGTCAGCGGATTCGCAGCCTCGGCGTTCGTGCGTACAAGCTGATCCCCGTCACCCGTCTCCGACAACAGTCTTACCTTCTTTCTGAGAAAAAACGTGATCGTCTCTTTGATCTGGAGGTTACGGTCGATGATCTAAGAAAGCGCTATGGCGGCCTTTCTGTTCGTCGAGGTATTTCAATGGTAGACCGAACACTCACAGAACACGACATTCGAAGCGAAAACGTTATCCATCCCGTCGGCATGTTCGGTTCATGAGCCGCTTTGTTCCTGTCACGGTCCTTCTTGAGATGCGCGCGTCCGGCGTACAACGCCCGCTGGAAATTATAGGAGAGGACGGTACGTGTTACGACGTCACCGCATCACTCTACGTCGGGCATCGCGCTGCCAGATCCTCCGGCTCCGGCGAATGCTGGCTGTGTCGAGTCGATAGCCGTATTATACCTATTTATCACTCAACCTTTTCCGGACAATGGTGGATAGACGGTTGAGATCATTCGTACAGCGCATTTTTGGAGATCTCAATAAGCATTAGTAAACTTTGCTACAATAAACACAGTTCTTAAAAAACGTAAGTCCATATTGAAACAGCCTCGCGCTTTGAAAGCGCCGCGATGCTTTATGGATATCAACGTTTTTAAGACCAGTGACCGATCGCTGAACACATTCTTTTGATGGCGACCCGTTTTCTGACCGCAACGCGTTTTCAATAAAGAACGAGGAGTACGACCATTATGCTCAAACCCATCATTTTCCGAACGTACGAAAAACAGATCGAATTTATGCGAAACCGAGGTATTCGCGTCCCGGATGAGCGCGAAGCGACAGAAGCGCTCAGTACTTTTTCCTATTATTCGCTGGTGAACCTCAATAAACATCTGTATGGCGGTCTCGACGTTCGACCTTTCATCGGGAACCCGTCTATTCTCGATTTACAGCTTTGCCACATGATCAACATGAGCTTCTTTCAGATCATTCTGAAAGGCATTCTTTACGTTGAGACCTCTTTCAAAACGAAGTTGGCTTACCTCATCTCCAGTCAATACGGCGTTACCAGTAAAGACGACATCTACGATCCAAATCGTAATTTCTTGTTTCGCGGCCACTACGACACCGAAGACAGGCGCACCAACGGCATACTTAAATCGCTTCTGAATAAGCAGCAATATCTGCAGTCCGACGAACAGGAACACGCTTATGCGCATCATTTCCTGCTACGCAACAGGCAGCTCCCGCCGTGGATTTTCATTCATGACGTCGAATTCGGACTCACGATTCAGTGGTACAACATCCTCCGTGAGGAAGACAAAGACATCGTATGCGCCAAAATGATCTGGGGAGAGACGAACGATCCGCCGTCCGCCGTTTCTCGAGAAACAGCGCGACACTTCTTAGATGATGCGCTTCAAATCCTCCGCGAATACCGCAACACCATCGCTCACGGCGAGCGCGTCTTTCCAAGTGAAATGCGCTACGCGTTTTCTAAGGAGCCGCTTTTTGCCATCCTGAAAAACGGCGAGTTGACACGTGATGAATACGATGAAGGCATCGGTTTAAATGACCCCTATGCTTGCCTTTTGGCCATCACCTTATTTATCCACGATCCGATCCTTATGCTCAATTTTCTTACAGAACTTCAGCAACAACTCGATTTCGGCGAACGCATCAAGCACACCATTGATCCCAATAGCGACAATCTTGATATTCTTAACATTCTCGGCATTCCGGACTTCACGATGGGGCGCTTAATCAACATCAGTCACAACAAATTCGACGACGTTTCCCGATATTACTTTGCGCTACTGGAAGCATCTGCAAATCTTTCTCTTGAAGGTGATCTTGAAAAAGAGCTTTGATTGAAGAGTTGACACACTCTTTCTTCTGCGATCACTTTGATATAAACTCTGGTTCGAGAGTTGATACACTTCTCCCTTGGCGGTGAATTTGATAAAAATCCTGCTTAGAAAATCGACATCCTTTTTCCTAGGCAGTGAATTTGGTAAAATTTTTGGCTAAATATGATAAGGCGCCGCACGATGCGGCGCCTTGCTTTTTTGATTACTTTTACTCTTCATGCGACTCTTCTAAAGAAGAAACGGAGAGGGTTGCTCAATATCAATAATCGACAGATCAGTTTTTATTTATCCAACGATTCCGAAAAGTCAACGGGATCAAGCTAGCATGTAGAGATAATCAGCAGGTCACTCTTTTTCTTCAGATGATTTTTCCGAAGATATGACAGGAGCGACATCCTTCGTCAGCAACGATTCCGTAACCGGTGACTTAGGAGATACTTTTCCGGCTTTGATCGCGCGCTTCTTTCTCTTACGTCGACGTACGAGAAATACGATAAGAATAATGAGAAGAATCAGTATGATGACAGGCGCGGCGTAGACAAGAGCGACAAGGAAGTACTGAAAACCGAGCGCAATGCCGATGCCGACTTTCTTCAGCGCATTTTTCATCAAATAGCCGACGTCGGACCACTTCAACGTTTTGAGCGTTACATCGGGCTTGGTGACCGTCGGATCCGAATCCATGCGAATGGTGATATCAATTTGCGATTCCTTCGTGAGATAGTCGAGCAACTTCAGCTGGCCTTTGAATCTTTCAAGTTCCATCGTCAAATAGTCGATTTGCATTTGCACTTGCATCGTTTCTTCAATTGTTACTGCTTTCTCAAGCAGCTTCCTGTAATGCTCAATCTGCTTTTCGATCGACTCAATACGCACTGCCGTGTCATAATACGTTTCCGTCACTTCTTCGCTCGTCACGGCTTGCATCTCAATTTTTGTTGCTGATTGACCGGCGTGTTCCATAAACGCGTTTAATTTCCCAAAAGGAACAGCCGCTTTCATAGTGATAACACTAAATGTTTGATCGTTAGAAACAGATTTCTCGTAAGAAATGATGCGACCGCCTAAACTCGATGCCAAGTCAGATAGCACCTTGTACGTCTTGTCCACATCGGCGCTTCTAAGCGAAAGCGTTCCATGCTCAATATATTTTCGCTCAACTATGTTAGGCGCCATATCTTGAGGTTTGTCATTATTAAGCATGGCGTCTCCAGGCTCTTTGACGTCCATGTCCATGCCATCATACCGATCGCTGCCGAAACCCTCGTCGAAACTAGGGGGCAGAGACTCCACTTTGGAAGCCTGATTCCTTGAAGCAGCGCATCCGACGACCGCCATCGTAAGTATCAATGCCAGCATGATGCCAGCGATCCAGCGGTATCTCAGATGCTTCAGCCTAGCTAATCCCGATCTGTTCAATCCGGCTTTACGTAGTTCTTTATTTTTCTTCTTCATCTTTTTTCTCCACCTTTTTGTGTTCCCGCCGTCACAATGGACTTCAACTTCCTTTTGGAAAACATTAACTCTCTTTGAAAGCCCTTCTTCTTTTTACGGCATTTATTCGAGTAACTAATCGTACCTCTCAATATCTAAGACGTAAAAAATCGGAAAACGTAACGTAAGAAATGGTGCAATTTGAAAAACAACCACAAAACGCACCAAATAATCACATTTACCCTTATAAGTGACACGTGGTAAAATGTCCACATGAGTTTGTGGCAGTTTTTTTTAACGATTTTCAAGATTAGCAGCATTACGTTTGGCGGCGGATATACGATCGTTCCCGTCGTTCGTGATGCTTTTGTTGATCAATACGAATTGCTTGATGAAGAGGAGATGCTGGATCTCACCGCCCTCGGTCAGACAGTGCCGGGACCGATCGCCGTCAGTGTGGCGCTCCTCGTCGGTTACCGCCTAAAAGGGCGTAGAGGCGCCCTCTCTGGCCTGCTTGCGGCCATTCTGCCGCCTTTTATCATCATCTCCATCCTCTATTTTTTCTACGAAGCTTTTGCGTCGAATGTCTGGGTGCGCGCAGGTCTTCGCGGAATGAGCGGTGCCATCAGCGCCATCATGATCAACGCCGTCTATCGTCTTGCCAAAGTATCCCTAAGAAAACATCGTCTCTTTTCAGCCCTGCTCATGATCGCCACATTTATAATCAGTTTTTTTACAAGCATCAATAAAGCGCTCATCGTCTTCACGCTCGGGCTCGTCGGTTACCTAATGTTTACATTCGTGCCGGAGGATAAAATACCATGATTCTCTGGCAGCTTTTCGTCGCGTTTCTTTACATTGGCACCTTTTCTTATGGAGGCGGCTACGCGATTTTGCCGCTGATCGAAGAAGTTATGGTCACCAACCTCGGATGGCTCACTTTTCAAGAAATGACCGATATCTTGTCCCTTTCCCAAGTCACCCCGGGACCAATCGCCATCAATGCTGCAACCTTCATCGGCATGAGAGTCGGCGGTGTTCCGGGAGCAATGATCGCCACCACAGCCAGCGTCTTGCCGCAATCCATTGCGCTCATGATCCTCGGTCATTTTCTCTTTCAAGACAGACCGATACTGTTCATGGAACGCGCATTACATGGGCTTCGCCCCGGCGTAACCGGACTTGTCGCCTCTGCTACGCTTTCCGTATGCCTCGCGTCGCTCTTCTTCACCCTCTCACCTCTTGTGATTGATCCGTTCGCCTTGGTCGCCTTTGTAACAGTATTCGTACTTCAACACAGTAAGAAGCTGTCCATTTTCAAATTAGTAGCGATCGGCGCCTCCCTCGGAATCGTGGGAGAAGCAGTCGAACGGCTCTTGATAAGTTAAAAAGACTCTGGTGCTGCGTCTCGAGAATAAATAGAGCTTTTCCCTGTAGCATTATTAAGACTCCCATCTCTAAGACAATACCAAGGATAAGATATTGAATATTGCTTCATCGCATTGGATGTAATTCAATATATCCGCCGGGCAGTTCGATCAAATCATACCCATCCGGTATCATTTTCATGACGGCATCGTAATCGATCGGAGGAGCAAAATACATTCTGTCTCCGCCATACTTCTTAATACTTATCTCGTCCGTAATCATTTGAAATTTAGGCATATCTTTACGATCGTGCAACATAGCGTTAAAATCTTTTCTATCTTCATTAGCCATAGTATTCACCTCCTGACCCAAAAATAATGACAATGATCAGGGCATGCAATGAGACTGTTTGAAAATTTTTAAACCATTCTCAACTAATACGCTACAATGGATACAACCACAGGTTGTGTTCGCTGTCAAAAAACAACCGTAAAGCGCTTCATGCCCATGAGGGAAACCTCTATGCTGACTGCAGAAAACTGGATCAAGACACTATGACTTGGACAGTTGGACAGAGATGAACAAATTTGGAGGAACATCATGGACACAAAACAATTGGGTAGCAACATCGCAAAATTCCGAAAAGAACGCGGCATGACGCAAGACAATCTGGCTGAGTTGCTATCCGTATCACCGCAAGCCGTCTCCAAATGGGAAAATGATGTCAGCTATCCGGACATCGAAATGCTCCCAAAACTGGCCAATATTTTTGGCGTCAGCTTGGACACGCTTTTTTCGAATCCTGTGACCCCTGAAACGGAATTCGTAGAACCGGAGAACCGTAAAGATCCCAACAAAATGCTTTTCAAGATCCGTGTAAAAAGTCATCAAGGCGATACGGTAAGCGTAAATCTTCCGATTGCCTTACTCAAAGTGTTTGACTTCAACAGCTTCGTCAATAATGGGAACAGCACCGACGATGATACTGCTGAAACAGAGAATAGCAAAGATTCTTCAGGAAACAAGAAAAATGTTTTTCAAATCAACGGCATCAATCTCGGTGCCATCGACTGGAATCAATTGCTCGAACTGATCGATAACGGCGTCATCGGAAAACTTATCGAAGTTCATTCAGCAGACGGTGATCTCGTTGAAATCTATGTAGAATAGCAAAATGAAAATTATTGTAAAAACAAAAGATAAGAAAAAGATTCGACTTTGGTTTCCGACGCGGTTGCTGTTCTCAAAAACAACCGCTCGGATTACCAAAAAATATGTCCAGCCGGACATGATTCCCCTTGTTCATTTTGTTTCCGAGGAGCAGATCGACGTTGCCTTGAAAACTCTGCGAGATATGAAGCGCAATCATCCCGGCACCCCTTTAGTCGAAGCAAAATCGGCTAATGGCGATTATATTCTAGTTTCTATGTAAACGGGATTCTCTCCACAAGATCCTCATCATGTGACGAGCAACCTATTAATACAACCTATTAATATAAGAATTAGCTGAACAATACTGTGAAAAAGTTGAATACACGGCTAACGTATTGTGAGTGACGTGTGGTATGTGCTCCTTATAGCAGGAATAAAAAGGCATAAAAAATCCGGCGAGACCTATTTTCCCGGGTTGCTTCCAACCAGATATCGTCGGCATGTGAGAGCTTAACTACTGTGTTCGGGATGGGAACAGGTGTGGCCTCTCCATCATACTCACCGGAATGGTTGAGGGCGTTGTTGTTGACAGCGCCTTCAAAACTGCATGGAAGATCGCCTTTTTCGGAAGGGTATGAAAGAAACGGGAAGACTATTGTTGAGGGATGAATCATCTCGTGTCATGGAACAACGAGAGTCACCTTATTGCTTGTGGTCAAGTCTTCGGTCGATTAGTACCGGTCAGCTTCACACATTACTGCGCTTCCACATCCGGCCTATTTACCTGATCGTCTGTCAGGGACCTTATCACCTTGCGGTGGGGAAATCTCATCTTGAGGGGGGCTTCACACTTAGATGCTTTCAGCGTTTATCCCAGCC
>JAAZJH010000007.1 GCA_012800435.1 Clostridiaceae bacterium
CTGGATTCCACGCTGATACGGATTACCCATCGTATATGGTATTGGAACAAGCGCCAACAACTTCTTAATTTTATTCGAGAACAGGTGCCGACAACGGACGAAACGTTGCCTTTACATCCGGATTTACCGAAAGAAAACGCGGATTTTCAGACCAGAAAGTATGTGTTAGAAATCGACACGGTATCTTCTGATCACATGGATGAATTGGATGCCTAGAGATCCGGCAGTTTTTTCATTTGACTTTCATACGTATCTAAGCTCATCGATCAGCCTGGCATACCGTATTCGACGGCAGGTTTCTTCAGTTACCATGCACAAAAATTGAAGCGGCTATAATACAAACGTAATAGACAAAATGATTTCGTCTTAATGACTGTATTTTTAACTAGAATTGTTGGTTTAAGCAATGAAACAACGTTACATAATAAAAGGGTTGTCCTGTGTGGCCTGTCGGGCAGCCGTTGAGAGTTCAGTGAGCCAAGTGGACGGCGTTGAGAGTGTCCGAATCAATTATTGGACAGGGAAAATGACGGTTGTGTTGGATCCGGATCGTGTGTCTGATGACGCGATTATCCGCGCGGTAGAGAGAAAAGGTTATACCGCGACACGGATTGACTTCGTATAGTGAAGCCGCGATTGATCGGTGACACAAAAACGACCGGAAAACACAACTTTTAGAACGCGCCGAAGATTCTTGTAAAGCGTGCAACCGGCATTTAGGACACAAAACAAAAAAGTAAGCAAAGTTAATCTACAAAAAAACCGACGGGACATCGTTGTTCCGCCGGTTTTGTATCTGGTGGGTGATATGGGACTTGAACCTATGGCCTCCTGCATGTCACGCAGGCACTCTAACCAGCTGAGCTAATCACCCAAGCTAAGTTAATATACCCGACGTCGGTAAAGATGTCAACGTAGTTTGCGGCACTGTCTAAAGTGAACAAATAGGAGCTGAATGCCAAAATAAACGAGCAGCTTCAAACGTCTCATCGTCAATAAAATGTCTTTATTAAACGTCTCATGGAAAAGACGATAGAAATTTGGGCACATCACAAGAGCGTCTGATTTTCCCATCATGTATAGTTTATTTGAGTGAGCGTTTGACACGCGACGAGCATGGGTTGAGTGCATTTCTTTTATCGGAATCACAGAAACCCGGATGAGCGTGTGGCGCACAACAATAGAACGAATTCAGCGCGATTCAATGTCAGATTCAACGACAACAGAAGTGACAATCGAACGAACAAGCGATGCTCAATAGAGACGTAGAAAGGTTTTATATGTCTAAAAAAACGATGACATTATATCTTATTCGCCATGGCTTGACCCAACAGAATTTGGAACGACAGTATCAGGGAACGAAACTTAATTACGATATCCTTGATGAGAGTCGAGAATTAATTTTGCATCGCCGTGATCGCGGCGATGTACCGGAAATTAAATCGCTTTGGGTATCGCCGCTTGTGCGGGCAAGAAGCACGGCAACACTCTATTTTCCAGGGATGACACAGCATATCGATTCCGACCTGCAAGAACGCGATTTCGGCAGTTGGGACGGTCTTACTCACGATGAACTTCTCGCTAAGCCGGAGTATGTCGAATTTCTTGAGAAAAAGTTCGCCATGACCGAGATACCGGGAGGAGAGAGCTGGGATTCTTTTCAGGGGCGACTTGAGCGTATTATTCTCGCTATTGAGGAGTTTGCCAAAAAGTCACCCGATCAGTTTCCTCTGGCGCTTGTGTTTCACGGCGGTCCGATTTTCTATCTTACTCACCGCCTGTTGCCTGAGGGACATCCGTTTTCTCTCTATTCATGCAAAGGCGCTGCCGGTCTGAAAATGGAACTCATGACTGATCCGCTTCGCGCGGTGGAAGTATCCGAGCTTTTTACGGATAAACTCGATCTTGAGTATACGCCGTTTTATCAAGAGTATTAGCGTCGATCATCCGGACTGTAGAAGACGAATAAAAATCAGTTTGATTCGGAGAACACGCCGTTTTTTCAAGCAGAGAGATTACTGATCACCCGGACACTAGCGGATTGCTCACTTGACATGTGCGGAATAGGCGTTGTACAATCATCAGGCAAGCGACCCGAATAGGGCGCTTATTTCTGGAATCGATCCCGAGGACAAAGAGTTGCTCGCCCGATTTCCATGAGAGGTGATGAAAGAATGAAAGAAGGCATTCATCCTGACTTTGTCAAGTGCTCCGTTCGCTGTGCGTGTGGAGAAACTTTTGAAACGTTCGCCACAAAAGATTCAATCAGCGTTGACGTTTGCTCGAAATGTCATCCGTTTTATACAGGACGCCAGAAACTCGTCGATACGGGTGGCAGAGTTGATAAATTCCGCAGACGTATGGAGCGGATGCAAGAATAACGGAAGCACGATAAAGTGACAGAGGAGCGTTCCGGCTCCTCTTTTTTTCCGACGGTTTAATAACGTCCCTTCGAAAGACAGAATGACACAAGATCACAAAACACCATGTAAGAAAACCACCATTGGCGGACAGGCGCTGATTGAAGGACTCATTATGCTCGGTCCCGAAAAACAGGCGATTGCTGTTCGTGATCAAACCGGTGAGATCAAAGTGACTGTAAAAGACCGTGACAAGCGTTTCAGTTTTTTTAATGTGCCTTTTCTCCGTGGTGTCGTCAGACTGGTGACACAGCTTAAGACCGGTGTTCAGGCGCTGATGTATTCTGCAGATGTCGCGATGACGGAAGAGGAAAGGCAGGAAAAATCTGAAAATGATGGCTGGTTCGATCGATTTTCCGGCCGTTATCCTGACCTGATGTTGACGTTGACATTGATAGTATCGCTTGGATTATCTGTCGCATTTTTTATTTTGCTCCCAAGCGCCGTAACAGACCTGATCAGACGGCTCACCGGTTTCGGCATCGGTGAGCAACGGGGACTTCGTGTTTTTATACTTTCACTTATTGAAGGTGTCGTTCGCATCGGGATCTTTTTGCTTTATATGTATCTAACGTCTAAGACGAACGACATTCGGCGTGTTTGGATGTATCACGGCGCCGAGCACAAAACGATTGCCTGTTACGAGTCAGGATTGCAGCTCAATGTTGAGAACGTCAAACAAAATAGCCGTTTTCATCCGAGATGCGGTACTTCTTTCATTTTTATCGTGATGCTAATTTCAATTCTTGTATTCGCTCTAGTAGGTCGTTACACTTTATGGATCAATGTTTTGCTAAGAGTGGCGCTTCTTCCTGCCGTCGCCGGTATTGCCTATGAAGTACAGCGCATCACGGGGGCACATGACAACGCGCTGACACGTGTATTAGCAAAACCGGGGCTTGCGCTTCAGCGTCTAACAACCGCCGAACCCGATGATGAGATCATTGAGGTCGCGATTGCTGCGATGAATCCGGTCATTCCCGAAAATCCACAAGATGATCTTTGGTAATCCGATAAGAATCGATTCTGCCGTCAACCGCATTCGAGAGGCTCTCCGGTTGGCAGGTTTTGATGATCCCGGGAAAGAGGCGCGGCTGCTTTTTGAGGCGGTAACGGGGATCACGATTGAGCGACAGATCATGCATCCGGATACTGATGTCGACGCTGAAACGACAGCATGCCTCAATGAAGCGCTCGATATGCGTCTTCGTCGCGTTTCGATACCGCAGATTGTAGGTTATGTCTGGTTTGACGGCCTTCGAATCGACGTCAATATGGAGACACTTGTGCCGCGGCCTGAAACCGAATTTCTTGTGAAAGAAGCTTTTCATTACGTAAAAAATAAGCACGTCACTGCTCGACGAATGACGACCGTACTGGATGCATTTACCGGTTCGGGAGCCATTGGAATTGCCTTGGGTTTCCGTTGCCAGCAAGAAAATATTCCATTGGATTTGACGTTAGCAGATGTTTCAAAAGAAGCACTCAAAGTGGCAAAGAAGAACGCTGAACGTTTGTTGCCGAAAATGTGTTGGCGAATTGAGCAGACAGATATCTGGCCTTTGGAAAAGAAAGCATTTGATGTTATAACGGCTAATCCGCCTTACGTTAAGAGTGACGATGTCGCGCACTTGATGCCGGAAGTTGCATCCTACGAGCCGCGTATTGCGCTTGACGGAGGAAAAGACGGACTTCATTTTTACAAACGTCTCGCAAAAGAAGGGGCGCTCTATCTGGAATACGACGGTGTTTTGCTCCTGGAGGCCGGTGCAGGACAAGCTGATGCCATAGTGTCATTTTTTGTGTCGGAAGGCTGGTCTGAAATTGACCGGCTATGTGATGCAGCTGGTTGGGAAAGAATTCTCGTTTTTTCAGAAAATAAAAAACAACGCGGCTTTTGATTGAGAGCGCAGAATGTGCGTCTCTTCCAAAAAGTAAAGTGAGATTGAGTAATACGCTATTGCTACAGCCATGCGCAGGCAGTATAAATCTCGGCGCAGGTGATTCGGGGTATAATAACATGGTGCATATTTTATTGATACGGAGAGATTACACATGATTGACATTGATGACGCTTCAAAGCTTACGGCAAGTGAAGCGCGCTTTGAAGAGCTGACACGTCAGCTAGCGGATGTCAGCATCATGCAAGATCAGGCGCGTTACATCAAGCTGGCAAAGGAGCATGCCGCCCTAATGCCGCTAGTCACCGATATTCAAAGTTGGCGGAATGTGATGTCAGAGATCCGCGAAAATGAAGAACTTTTGCGTGAATCAGACGACGCAGAACTGTCGGAACTTTTGCGTGAGGAAATCATTCGCCTTGAACAGATGTCGGAAGAGCTTGAACAATCAATTCGAGTGGCGCTAGAACCTAAAGATCCCAACAATGAACGCAACGTCATCATTGAGATTCGCGCGGGCACGGGCGGTGATGAGGCGGCGCTATTCGCGGCTGACCTTTACCGTATGTACGCGGCCTATTCCGAAGCACGCGGATGGCCTGTTGAGATCGTGGATTACAACGAAACAGAGCTCAACGGATATAAAGAAATTGTCTTCAGTGTTGAGGGGAAAGGTGCCTACAGTCGCTTAAAATACGAAAGCGGCGCGCACCGCGTGCAGCGTGTTCCCGTCACTGAAACGGGCGGACGCATACACACATCTGCTGTCACGGTGGCTGTACTTCCTGAAGTTGATGAAGTCGATTATGAGATCGATCCGAAAGATCTTCAAATTGACACCTATCGTGCCTCAGGCGCAGGGGGCCAGCACGTCAACAAGACGAGCTCAGCGATAAGGATTACGCATTTACCGACAGGCATTGTCGTAACGTGTCAGGATCAACGTTCTCAATTCAAGAATAAAGACAAGGCTATGGCGCATTTACGTTCTAAACTGCAAGCGATGGCGGAACAGGAACAAGCCGATGCCATCGCGAGCGAACGAAAAAGTCAGATTGGCACAGGTGACCGAAGTGAGCGCATTCGTACGTATAACTTTCCGCAATCGCGCGTAACGGATCATCGGATTGGCCTGACGTTATACAAACTGGAGCGCATTCTTCTGGGAGATATGGATGAGATCATTGAAGCACTTCAACTGGCAGAACATGAAGCAGCGCTCAAAGAATGAGGTTCGATGAATGAAAACGCAAGTGATTCATGTTCGTCATCCGATCGGACCTTGCGCATTCAAAGAACCGGGTCGCGCCATCCGTGAAGGAGAAGTTGTGGCGTTTCCGACGGAAACGGTGTATGGACTTGGAGCATCAGCTCTTCTTCCGGAGGCCGTTCTTTCAATCTTTCGTTTGAAGAGAAGACCTGCCGACAATCCGCTGATCGTTCATCTCGCGTCGAAAGAGGACGCAGCACGGGTCGCTATTCAGATTCCGCCTGTTTTTCATGTGTTGTATGAGGCTTTTTCTCCCGGCCCTGTGACGTATGTCATGATGCGCAACAAGGATACGATCCCTGACGAGGTATGCCGATTGTCAACGGTAGCCGTCAGATTTCCTTCTCAAGTCGCGGCAAGAGCGCTGATTGAAGCCGCGGGAGTGCCCATTGTAGCTCCGTCGGCTAATATTTCCGGCAAACCGAGTCCGACGCGCGCATCGCATGTGCTACAGGACTTTGACGGTAAGATTCCGTATGTCATTGATGATGGTCCCTGTGAAGTTGGCGTTGAGTCGACGGTGCTCGATATATTAAGTGATCCCATTAGGATTCTTCGTCCCGGATTTGTAACTGCTGAAATGATCTACAAAAGAACGGGACTTCGCGCCGTTTCATGGTATGAGCATTCGGAAGACGGTGAGAAGGACTTTCCTCCCGCTCCAGGAATGAAATACAGGCATTATGCACCTTCTGCGCGCGTGTTTATCGTTATGCCGCGGGAAGGAGAAACGTTGGACAAAACGTTCTCCGATGCTCTTGTAGCGTTCGATTCACCGAAGGCAGCGCTAGAAGATGACAGCGCTGAATCTTCGTGTGAGAAGAATGAATATGATATGTCGGTGCTTGCACCAGCGATGGATACGGTAATTCATAACGCTTTTTTGAATGAACATTCATTAGAAAAGCGGGGCATTTTTACAGGTGATCGCACGTGGCGCGCGCTTATCGCTCGACTCGATGAAGATTTGGCAGGCACGCTATTGCCTTATACTTATGCAGGCGAACACGACATTAAAAGTGCGACGCAGAGTCTTTTTGATGCATTACGTACATTTGATGATCAAAAAGTTGATGCGATCTTCGCTGAAGGTTTTTCGGAACCTGATGCCGCAGGTTATATGGATCGTCTTGAGCGAGCAGCGTCAGGTGAAAAAACTGAAGAAAAATCGATTTTATTACCGCGTCAAATTCTCTTTCTTTGCACAGGTAATACCTGCAGAAGCCCAATGGCGGAAGCGCTATTCAATGATCGAAGAGTCGACGGATGGATAGCTGTGTCTGCCGGACTGGCAGCCTATCCGGGAATACTGATATCGCCCGGATCTTCCGAAGTGTTGCACGAATGGGGTATTGATGCGGATGCACACCGCGCACAGCCTATCGATGATCAATTGATGGAATCAACTGATTTGATTGTTACGATGACGGATGCGCACAAAGACATCTTGGTGCGTCTTTATCCTGATCGAGTAGATGACATAGTGTCCTATTCAGCATTTACAGAAAATCAAAAAGATATTGATGATCCTTATGGTTTCTCTCTTACATCCTATCGCGCGACACGTGATCGCATTCAAGAGGGGCTAGATCGTCTCTTGGAGGAGCTTAAAAGACGGTTTTGACGACGTGCCTTTCTTCGCTCATATGTCAATTCTGATCAAGAGATCTTCGATAATGAATGAGCATAACAAGCTCAAACTCCTTGTATTCACGTTAATACCTTGGCTGTCGATATTCAATCGCTGTGATAGGAGATGCATTTTTTGATGTCGGCGAAATGGTCGGTGTCCATTTCCCGTACAATATGGATACAAAAGGTAAAAACTTGACGGACTTTGTAATCTCGTGTAAATTGACGTTTGCCTATAAAAGTAGCAATTCCTCGCTCTATTTGAAAGTAGAGCCATTGAGTCCGGGAGGAGGTACAGATTATCCATGACTAGAAAATATGAATTGCTTTATGTCCTGAACGGAACGCTTAGGACAGATCAGTTGAAAGCGCAGATGCAACGCGTTCAAGAACTCGTTGAGTCTGTTGCGGAAGGAATTGTTGAGAAAGTTGAGTGGGGCCGTCGCAGACTGGCATATGAGATTCAGGATGTGCGAGACGGTTACTACGTGATCGTCCACTTTTACATGAATCCGGAAAACGCCAGCGAGCTGGAGCGTTTGCTTCGTATTAACGATGCGGTGATGCGTTACCTTATCGTGCTTGCGGAAGGATCGTTCATGCCGTCGGGTCGTCGTACGATCGCTGACGAAGAAGCAGATCAAGAGAAAGAAACAGCCAAAGCCCTAGAGGCCGAAGCTGAAGCGGCAGCCGAGGCGTCGGAAGAAGTTGCCGAAGGTGACGCTCCGACGGCTGATGAGGTTAAACTCGAAGACGAAGTGCCGGTTGATTCAACTGACGACAAGGAAGATGTTCCAGCGGAAACGGAAGAAACGGAAGAAGTGGTTGAAGATAGCGATGAGGTTTCCTCTGAGAGTGACGAGGAACCGGCAGAAGAGTCCGTCAACGACAATGTGTCTTCTTAAACCGATCTGAAAGCGGTTAAGAGCGACCCTGAAAACTGAATCGGCGCAGCATACCGGAGATTGAGATTCCGATAAAGTGCGCTTGAAGAAAGGACAACAGCATGAACAAAGCCATTTTGATGGGAAGACTTGCCCGCGATCCGGAGATTCGAACAACGCAAGGCGGTATTTCCGTTTGCAACTTTACGGTTGCTTGCGACCGACGCAGCAGAGATGATGCCGGCAACTGGAAGAACGAAGCCGATTTTATTCCCTGTGTGGCATGGCGCCAACAGGCGGAATTTGTGAACCGCTATTTCGAGAAAGGTGATCGCATACTGGTTTCAGGTACGATTCGTCCCAGAAGCTGGGAAGATCAGAACGGACAGCGTCGTTACACAACTGAAGTCATTGTCAATGAAGTAGAATTCTGTGAGACAAGACGGTCGACCAGACAAGGCGATGATCGTGATGATTACGCGTCATCTGGACAGCAGGGCGCCAGAATGATTGACAGCGGCGGCAGTGATTTTCTACCGGAGGTAGATCTTGACGACACGTCATTGCCCTTTGATTTCTAATATTTCCTGTAGTTAAAGGAGTTTATTTTATGTCTAATGGAAAAAGACGCGGCGGATTTCAAAAACAACGCTTTAGCCGCAAAAAGTATTGTGTCTTTTGTGCTGATCATACAGACCATATTGATTACAAGGATGTCAACGTCTTGCAGCGCTATGTTGCCGAGAATTACAAGATTTTGCCTCGACGTATGACCGGTACTTGCGCGAAACACCAACGCGCTTTGACGCGCGCCATTCGCCGAGCTCGTCACGTTGCGCTGATACCTTATACCTCGGAGTAAAAGGCGTTTTATTTCGAAAAAGCGGCCTGATTTATCTATGGTAGAATGATGGTCACTTGAAACGAAGATGAGATGAAGACGGGAGATACACGATGAAAGTATTGCTTACGGAAGGCGTTAAGGGATTAGGCCAAGCAGGCGACGTCGTCGATGTCAAACCGGGATATGCACGAAACTATCTCTTCCGCCGCGGTCTGGCCTGTGAAGTCACAAAAAATAATTTGAACGAGATCGCTATGCGCCGCAAGCAGAAGCAGGAAGAGGCTGAGCGACAGCTTCAGAGAGCGCGTGAAACTGCCGAAGCGCTGGAAGGCAAGCAACTCGTTTATGCAGCCAACGCGGGAACTGCAGGGCGTCTTTACGGTACGGTGACGACACAAAACATCGCCGATCTTCTGAAAGAAAAAGGATTTGAAGTCGATAAGCGAAACATCCAAGTTGATGAAGCCATCAAGACGGTCGGCACACATCAGGTGATGCTGAAATTACACCCGGAGGTGTCATGCCGTTTTGCGCTTGATGTGAAAGCTGACGTCTAATGGCGGACGCGGATTATGATGCGGGAAGCGGATATTCATCCGCCGGGCTTTCTGACCGCCTGAGAGGGAAAGCATTTCCCCACAATTATCTTGCAGAGCAATCGGTGCTAGGCGGCGCCATGCTCAAGATTGAGTCGCGTGCCATGATGCTCGCGACGTTGCATGGGGACGATTTTTACGATCCGAAACATCAGCTCATTTTTGATGCGATTGCTGCGCTTAATATTGAACAAAAACCGTGTGACATTCTCACGGTCACGAATCAGCTGGTGCTTAATGGCAACATCGGCCGCGCGGGCGGGCGTGAGTACGTCTCCTCGCTTCCGGGGATGTTGCCTTTTGCAAGCAATTATCATCACTACATTGAGCTGGTTCGTGATTACGCTGTTAAACGGCGTCTTATCTTAGCGCTTGATGAAGTCATCGGACAGTGTTTTTCATCCGATCTTGAATCGGAGAAGCTGATTGAACTTGCAGCTAGACGTGTCATGGATATCCGGGGCTCGGATGAACGTACGGCACTGACGCCGGTCGGTGAAGTATTAAGTGAATACGTGAATAAGCTTTACCATATCGCCAGCGGCGAACGTCCATCGCTTCTCCGTACCGGCTATCCCGGTTTAGACCGTGTGCTCACAGGACTTCGGAAGGGTTCTCTTTATGTGCTGGCTTCGCGTCCCGGCGTCGGCAAATCGGCTTTTTCGCTTAACATAGCTTATAACATCGCTCAATACTATCGGGCGGTGGTCGCTGTTTTTTCACTCGAAATGGGCAAAGAAGAAGTGGCAAAGCGTTTTCTTTCTGCACGCACTTCACTTACTTTTCAGGATCTCGAGCTCTTGGGACCTGCTGACAAAACGAAGTGGGATCTCATCAGTGACGGTATTGGCGCATTCTACGATATGCCGATTTACATTGATGATCACTCAGCCATCAACGTTGTTGAAATTCATGCGCGTTGTCGTCAGCTCCAACTTCAGAAAAGGCAGTTGGATTTAGTTATCGTGGACTATCTACAGCTTATGGGCAGCGCGAGTCGACACTCCCGAGCAGAGAATCGTCAGCAGCAGATCGCGGAGATTTCTCGTTTGCTCAAAGTGATGGCGCGAGATCTGGATGTGCCTGTACTGGCTCTTTCACAGCTAAGCCGTGATGTTGAAAAAGGATTCCGTCGCCCAAGGTTGGCGGATCTTCGCGAATCCGGCGCAATCGAGCAGGACGCGGACGTCGTTATGTTTTTGCACGATCCGCAATCAAAAGATTCTGATGATTCGGGCACAGGAAATGCCGGTGTCATTGAATTGATTGTGGAGAAAAACAGACAAGGCGAAAAGACGACAGTAGAGCTCGAATGGAACCCGGCTTCAATGACGTTTACCGAGCCCGGTTATCTAGGCATACCCGACCCGTCTTCTGTTTAGCGATGCATCTTCCGCGCAAAACGTACCGTCTTTTTTCCAACGTTGCACAATTCTGCGTTACCCATCAGTTGATCGAACCGGGGCGTCCGATCGTTGCGGGTATTTCGGGAGGCGTCGATTCGGTAATGCTGCTCGCATTTCTTCACTGGTATGCCGAACAGGTTAATTTTCCCTTCGTTGTCTGTCACGTTAACCATATGATCCGCGGAGAAGAAGCGGATCAAGATGAAGTTCTCGTCAGAGCATATTGTCATGAACGGGCAATCCCTTTTGAGTCGGTGAAGGCACCGGTGACTGATATGGCGCGAGAAATAGGACGAGGTATTGAAGAGACGGGACGTATCGTACGGCGTGCCGCTTTTCTTAATATCGGGCGTCGTTATTTCGAAAAGAATACACTTTTGACGTCTGATAGCGTGAAAAGTGAAGAGTTCCCATCTCTGAAGATATCGGAAGGGGATGTGCATCGCGCTGCTAAAGAAGGAACGATAACGGACATGACAACGACATTTGACGTCGCGCTTGGTCATCACATGAACGATCGCGCGGAAAGTATCTTGATGCACATCGGTCGAGGCTCCGGCATTGCCGGTCTTGTCGGTATCCGACCGCGTGACGGTCGTTTTGTGCGCCCGTTTCTCAATGTACGTCTTGAGGAACTGGTCGATTCGGCGCAGGAGCTTGATGTCGTTTGGCGAGAAGACGCGACGAACGAGTCTTCGGATTATCTTCGAAATCGTATCCGTCATTTTCTGATGCCGATATGGCACGATGTATTAGGTTACGATCCTGTGCCTCGACTTGTATCACTTGGTGATCTCGCCGCCGAAGATGAAAAGACGCTTACACAGTTTGCTAACAATGCGCTTATTGATGCACGACTTTCAGATCAAAGTCTTTCGATATCAGCAGTGTGTGCGCTTCCGAAAGGTCTAGCGCTTCGTGTGATTAGGCTTTTTTTCGAAGAAGAGACAAAACTTGTTGATGATGAAGATCTAGCCCATGAAGAAGATGATTATGAGTTTTTTATGTCAAGCATTCCTATGAAAGATAACAAGACCTTCAGCGCCAACCATGCCGTATCGCTTCTTGATTTAATTTATCGCGTCGATACGGGAGAAATGATTGAAGGAGCGCTTAATCTACCGGGTAATGTGACGGCATACGCAAAAAACGGACGCTTTTTTCTCGTACGCGAGAAAAAGAATGTCACTTAGGTGACTAAGAAAATCTTATACTCGTTTTAAGATGTAAACGGCTGTGTTAAAATACGATTGTGTTGCACATAAAACGGCGTCGGAAGGAGGGAAGTAAAGCTTCGAAGCTTTACTTAACATTTTTATGGTAGAGAAAAAAATAGACCATATTCTTGTTTCTGAAGAAGAGATTCGCCGGATGGTTGAGCGGCTAGGCGCTGAGATCACACGTGATTATCAGGGAAAAGATCTGTTTCTTATCGGTGTACTTAAGGGATCGTTTGTATTTCTTGCAGACCTAGTGCGCCATATACACGTTCCTTGTCGAGTTGACTTCATGTCGGTGTCCAGTTACGTTGGCGAGAAAAGTACGGGAGTCGTCAAGATTAATAAGGACTTGGATTATAACATCTCAGGCGAGCACGTACTGATCGTAGAAGATATTGTCGATTCCGGTTTGACGTTGCAACATCTTAAGGCATTGTTGTCAACGCGCGGACCGAAGAGCATTCGATTTGTAACGGCTTTTGACAAACCCTCTCGCCGCAAGATCGATGTCGATATAGACTATATCGGCCTGAGCATTCCCGATGAATTTATCGTCGGTTATGGCTTAGATCTTGACGGTTATTATCGCAATTATCCCGAGGTCGTTGTACTAAGCGACGAAGACATATAATCTATAATACTTTAATAACATTGTAGATAAAACAAGGAATAGTAAACGTCTAATGAATACCCAAAAACCACGTCGATTCAGCGGATTTTCGTTTTATGTCATCATGATGATCGTCATTTTGGCCGTCACCTTTTTTATGTCTCGCGGTGACCGCCAAAAACAAACGAGTCTCTACGAAGTCGAACAACTGATCCAGAGCGGAGATGTCCAATCGGTCACGATGGACGGTTCCAACTTAGTATTAGAAATGACCGAACGCGCTGTCAAAGGCGGGAGCCCTTTTCAGATAAAAAAAGAGATTCCTTCCGACGCTATTCCCGATTATCTGGAGATGCTTCGAACGGCACAGAGCAATGGCGAAATCAAATCGTTTGATTACCATAGGCCGACCGACTTAGGCAGTATCCTAAATGGGATCATTCTTCTCTTAATGATGCTTTCTCTAGGTGTCTTTGTTTTCATTTCTTACTCAAGGCGAGACAGCGATGGAAGGACGGCGATGTCTTTTGGCAAAAGTCGCGCTCAGCTGGCAGATCCTGAGAAAAATAAAGTTACTTTTGACGATGTTGCCGGTGCAGAAGAAGAAAAAGAAGAGCTACAGGAAGTTGTCGATTTCTTGAAAAATCCGAAAAAATACCACGATCTCGGCGCGAAAATTCCAACGGGCATTCTGCTTGTCGGTCCGCCGGGAACAGGAAAAACGTTACTTGCCAGAGCCATTGCCGGCGAAGCAAAAGTTCCGTTCTTTTCTATCAGCGGGTCGGATTTTGTAGAGATGTTTGTCGGCGTCGGGGCGTCTCGTGTACGTAACCTCTTTCAAAACGCGAAGAAAAAGGCGCCGTGCATCGTCTTTATTGATGAAATTGATGCGGTCGGTCGCCATCGCGGCGCCGGACTTGGCGGCGGTCACGATGAACGCGAACAGACGCTGAACCAGTTATTAGTGGAGATGGACGGTTTCGGACCGAACGAAGGCGTGATTGTTCTCGCTGCGACGAACCGCCCTGATATCCTTGACGGTGCGCTTTTGCGACCTGGACGCTTTGACCGTCGCGTTTTTGTAATGAGACCGGATATCAAAGGCAGAAAAGAAATCCTTGAAGTCCATGCGCGCAATAAACCTCTAGCCGATGACGTCGATCTTGGAGAGATCGCGAAAATTACACCCGGCTTTACCGGTGCCGATCTTGCCAACCTTCTCAATGAAGCGGCGTTACTTGCCGCCCGGCGAAACGGTGATAAAATCAGATATTCCGATATTTCGGAAGCGGTGTTCAAGGTGACCATAGGACCTGAGAAAAAGAGCCGTGTCATCAACAAAAAAGAGCGCGAACTTACGGCGTACCATGAATCGGGTCATGCGATTGTCCTTAGAGAAAAGTCGGAGACTGATCGCGTCGAGCGCGTCTCCATTATTCCCGCGGGCGGTGCAGGCGGCTACACGGCATTCAAACCGAATGAGGATATGTACTTTAAGACCAAATCTCAGCTTGAGACAGAGATCATGGTCGCGTTGGGCGGGCGTGCCGCGGAACAAGTAATTTTCAACGAAATCAGCACAGGTGCGAGCGCCGATCTCAAAGAATGCAACCAAGTCGCACGCGACATGGTAACTAAATACGGTATGAGTGAAAGGCTAGGCAATTTTGTTAGTACGGACGACAAAGAGATCTTTGTCGGCCGTGATTACGGTCACGTTCAGAATCACAGCGACGCGTTGCAGTCAGCCATTGATGAAGAAGTCGCTCTGATTCTTGATAAGGCTTATGAAGAAACACTTAATGTGTTAAAAGAGAATCGCGCGTTGTTGGATCAATTAGCGAATACATTGCTTGAGAGAGAGAAAATCGAAGGTGATGTATTCGAGGAGATCTATCAGCAATACGCAACATTGCCGAAACCGCTTCCCGGTGTAGAGGAGTAGGTGCTGAGACCGACACCCGAGTCCTCAGTTTATTCACGCAAGAGAAGGTAATTTATTTCACTTAAATGTCGAGAAGGTCGCTTTCGAGCGACCTTCCGTCTTTAAGAAACAGGCGTCATATGATCGCTTCGTCCTGTCAGGCGGTCACCGACATCAAGGACGTTCGTTCCGCCGCCCATGATGAGGACAACATCTCCCGGCTCAATGACACGGCGAAGGTAGGCTTCGAGTGCTTCATTAGTCTCAAAATAGCGGGCATCGCCGCCGAGTTCGTTGATGCGATCGCAGATGTCTTTTGAGCTGACGGTAGCGTTTTTCTCCCGGTTGTCGAATACTTCAGAAATCAAGACGGGTCGTACCTTGTATAAAGACTCTACGAAAGCGTCAAAGAAGCCGAGTGTGCGACTATAGGTCATAGGTTGAAAACATATCCAGAAGCGTTTTGCAGGCATATTTCTTATGGCCTCGACGGTTACCTCGACAGCAGATGGATGATGTGCGTAATCGACGTAGATGTCGGCATTGTTGAAGCGTCCTGTGTATGTGAACCGACCTTCCGCGCCATGGAATTTATTAAGAGCGATACGAATTTTGTCCGGCGTCGCGCCGGCAAGATCGGCAAGCGCGGCGGCCGCGACGGCATTTTTAACGTTGAATTCTCCAATGACGGAAAGTTGTGCCAAGGTAAAAAGTGAGCCGTTCTTGTAAAGCTGAAATGAAGGATGGCCGGAGTCATCATAAGAGATAATACGATAAGTGAAATCTGCAGGTTCTCCACAAGGTTTTGTGCTGCCATCGGGTCCAAACCAAAGCCATTTCAGTGTTTTCGAATGGTCGGGTCGGACTTCTTCCAAACGGCGAAGCATGGCGGGAATATTAGGATCATCTGAAGGCACGAGAACATACGTATTTTCCGGCTGCAATGCGGCGAAACGCGCGAATGCGTCGATCATGTCGTCGATCGTAGGGAAGCTGTCAATATGGTCGTGCACAATGTTTAGGATCGCTATCGCGGTGCCTTCATAATGATAGAAACCGCACTGATATTCGCAGGCTTCAGAAAGGAAGAGTTCCTGTTTACCTGATTCGCTAAATCGAATGGTAGAGCGGAACTCCCGCAGTTCAGCGCCGAGATGAACCATAGGATCAAGTCCCGCTTCCATCAGCATTAGGGCGCACATAGCCGTCGTAGTGGTCTTGCCGTTGGTGCCGGTGATGTGGATGGCGCGGCGGAACATGCGATTGATGGCGCCTAGGAAAACGGAACGGTTCACACAAGGGATGTCAAGTTCGCCAGCGCGTGTCCGTTCGGGGTTGTCGGTAAATACGGCATTGGAAAAGACGACGAGATCTGGTTTCACCTGATCGATGTTAGATGCATCGTGTTTATGAAAAACAAGGATGTCCTGTTGTTGAAGAAACGCAGTTCGTGCGTTTTCCGCGGGATCAGAACCGGCACAGCGGACGCCCTGCCGACTCGCATATTCGGCAAGTCCACTCATGCTGATGCCGCCGATTCCAATAAAAAAGATGGTTTTCCCGGGCGCGATAGAGGCGGCTATGGCGTCGTAGTCGGGCAGTTTTTCACCGGCAACGCGTTCGGAAGTCAAGCGATCAATGCGGATAACATCAGAGTCTGCAAAGAAGGGCAACTGTTTCACGATGGTGGGCTCACTTTCTCTTGGAAAAGTCTATTAATTATATTTTAGCACGCGGCGATAAGTTGCGTAGACGATTGAGCATCATTTCATTGTTACGGCAAAGTTGCCAATCAAGTCGTTGAAAAAGCATCATACGCTGAATGCCGCAGGAGCGGAATACCCCGGTGTTCTGGTTTGCTTTGATATTAGGATAATGGACATCGTGATCAATAAAACAGGGTCTTTAGAGTAGCTTGCTTTTTCGAAGTGTGCGATAATACGACGCGGTTGCGATTATCTATTAAGGATGGCTTTTTATGAGTCTTGTCGTTGCACAACACATTTCAAAGGCGTATCAGGGGCGTCTCGTGCTGGACGATCTCTCTTTTTCGATTGAACAAGGCGATCGCATCGGTCTTGTCGGCATTAACGGTTCGGGAAAAACGACACTGATGGGGATTATAAGAGGCGCTATCCAACCGGATACAGGGATGATCTCAAGGGCGTCGTCACTTCTGGTGTCCTATCTGGAACAGCGTCCGCTTGCTGTCGATTTGGGAACGTCAGATGTTCTGGAAAACACGCGATTTACCGCGATGGAACACCGGATGAAGGTGCTCGAACGCGACATGGAACGGCTGGAGGGCGAGGCTCTTAAAGATGCTGCCGAAGCGTACAGCCGTATTCAAAATACTTACGAAGTATCCGGTGTCTTTGATTATCGCGCAAGGCTCGCAAAAACGCTGGCAGGTCTCGGGCTTTCTAATGACCAAATGGAGCAGCCTTATGAAACGCTTTCCGGCGGGGAAAAAATGCGTGTCGCGCTAGGACGGTTTCTTCTTCAGAAAAGCGATCTCATGTTACTCGATGAGCCTACAAACCATCTCGATTTAGACGGATTAGAATGGCTACAAACACATCTCATCTCCTCAAACGGCACCATGATGATCGTGTCGCATGACCGTTGGTTCCTTGATCATGTGTGCACCGGTATTTATGAACTTGAAGGAGGCAAGCTTATTGAATATAGAGGCAACTATTCAGCATCGCGCGAGCAGAAACGTGCGATCGAGGAGAATCGGGATCGGACGTTAGAACGGCTTGAAACGGAGATCAAACGGCAAGAAGCTGTTACGCAAACAATGCTGTCGCACCGGAAAATGAAGTCCTATCATTCGAGGGAAAAAGTTGTACGTAAGTTGAAGGACGAGATGCAGGCGCTGCGCGATCAGAAAAATCCGAAGCTCCGGATGACGTTTTCAATTGTTTCCTCTTCCGATAAGAAAGACATGAATCGTGTGCTCCTTGAAGTAGAGAAGCTGTCTCTTGCTTACGAACGGACGCTGTTTCGTAATGTTTCATTCCATGTTCGCGCGCAGGACAGAGTCGCATTGCTCGGACCGAACGGATGCGGGAAGACAAGTCTTTTGCATATTTTGCTCGGTCGTCGAGAGGCGGATGAAGGACATATTCGCCTTTTCGGTGATCCCGATATCGCGTTTATGGGACAGACGGCAACTTTTGACGATGAGTCTCTGACCGTATACGCTTGGCTTGCAAAATCATTTTCCCGCACGGAAACGGCGATACGCTCACGCCTCGCGCAGTTCGGTTTTCGCGAGGAGTCGATGATCAAACGCATTGAATCGCTTTCGGGCGGCGAACGCCATCGCCTCAACTTGTGCTCGCTTCTTGAACAGGCGCCTGATCTTATGGTGCTCGACGAGCCAACGAATCACTTGGATATCGAGTCACGTTATCTTTTGGAGGAGGCATTGACGTCTTTTAAAGGCGCCGTGATCGTTGTAAGTCACGACCGCGTCTTCATCCAAAAGACAGCGACGCGTATTTTAGGGTTTGTCGGAACATCGATTCTTCCGTTCGATAGCTATGAAAATTGGCGCGACGCCATCATGGAGTTCAAGACCGATCAAATAGATTTAACGTCGATGCCGGAGGAAGAAGCGTCGTTTTCGGACAATGTGATACGCCGAATAAACGCGCAAGATAACCATGATACACGTACGATGAATCCTGTGGAACTGCGACGAGCACGCGCAGAATATCGCCTGCGAATCGCAACCCTTGAGGAATCGATTCATGTCCATGAGCGCGAACGCGACATATTTGAAAAGAGGGATCCAACGGAACATTCCCCGGAAGACTATGAAGGATACGCACTTTTGCTTTCAGATCTCGAACAGCTTTACAAATCGTATTTTTCTTTATTGGAGCAGGGAGAATCTTCAACAGATTAGTCCGGTTATGTAAAGACTCCTGGTCAATTTTTCAGATAGTTTAGAAAAGCTGTCTTTGTGGTCAGTTTTTCGTTTTTTTTAGCAAAGCCGTCATTTCCGATTTCGTATCGATGTCAATTTTTCAATTAATATAGAAAAACGGTCTTCTTTAACGTAATTCGTGGTCAATTTTGCAGATAGTTTAGGAGAAATGTCCTCTTATCCTAGGGGTGAAATTATCTTTTCAAATAAAAACGAAAAATTGTCCACGAGGGTTGGAGGCAATATCGGGAGTGATTTTTTACTGATCGTTACTGATCGTTACGAATCGTTACTGATCGGTTTGAGAATTAACATTTGACACTTTACGTCAGTCTGTCGTATCATGATCCGGCGACCGCACTGGCGGGGCCTGTTAATGGCGCAATCAAGCGTCAGCCTTCGTTGGGCGAGACTTAGAATAGGAGTGACCGCATGACAAGTTATGCCATTATTCAGACCGGAGGAAAACAATACCGCGTGTCTGAAGGAGATGAGATTTTTATCGAAACGATTGAGGGTGAACCCGACAGCGATGTCGAGTTCACGGATGTCCTTGCTGTATCAGACGGCAAAACGCTCCGAACGGGAACGCCAATCCTTGAAGGCGCTGTCGTAAGGGGCAAGATTGTGAAGCATGGGCGCGGCAAGAAGATTGTCGTCTTTAAGTATAAGCCTAAGAAGCAATACCGTCGCAAGATGGGGCACAGACAGCCGTACACGCGTGTGCTGATCGAGGCGATCGAAGGCTGAATGACGAATGATCCGCGCATCTTTTAAGCGTGATGACAGCGGACGGATCGTATCGTTCGCTATGACCGGCCATTCCGGTTATGCGACGAAAGGGCAGGACATTATCTGTGCAGGTGTATCGGCCGTTGCTCAGACAGCGATTGGAAGTTTGCAAGAGCTCGCGGGTATGAACCCCGATTATTATTTGGAAGACGGCTATATCGCTTGCCGAGTGATGTATCCTGAAAATGCCGAACTCGCCCTCATCGGTGCTTCATTGATGGAGTCGGTACGCATAGGGTGTATACAGATTCAAGACAGCTACGGCAAAACGCATTTGACCGTATTTGATGAATAAAATCGCGCGCGCTTCAAACCGGCGCGTTATCAAAGGGGAGGATGACCATGATTAAAGTAAATTTACAGCTTCTCGCTCACAAAATGGGCATGGGAAGTACACGTAACGGACGCGATTCACGCTCGAAACGTCTCGGCGCTAAATTAGCGGACGGCCAGTTCTGTACGGCAGGGAGCATTATTTATCGTCAGCGCGGCACAAAAATTCACCCGGGACGCAATGTCGGAAAAGGCAAGGACGACACGCTATACGCTAAAATTGACGGCACCGTTCGTTTTGAACGTGTTTCCCGTACAAAAAGGTGTGCGAGCGTTTATCCCGTTGAGGTGTAATACGAACGTTTTTGAGAACACAGGGACTATATTTAAGACCAACTTTGAGAACAAACCATGTTTTTTGATCACACAACCATTGAAGTGCGTTCAGGCAACGGCGGAAATGGTTGTGTTTCTTTTCGTCGTGAAAAATTTATTCCCAACGGCGGACCTGACGGCGGCAATGGCGGACGTGGCGGGGATGTAATTCTACGCGTCGACGGAAGCCTCAACACGTTGCAGGAATATCGGTTTAAGCACCATTTTTCTGCAGAAAACGGCGCCCCTGGCAAAGGGAAGCGAATGGCGGGTAAATCCGGCGAAGATCTCGTTCTGACCGTTCCTCCGGGCACTCTCGTGTTTCATTCAGGAACTAAAGAGTTGATCGCGGACTTAAGAGAAGACGGCGATGAAGTTATCGTTGCTCGTGGCGGTGAGGGCGGGGCAGGCAATATGTGTTTTGCCAATTCTGTTCGTCAGGCGCCACGGTTTGCTAAAGCAGGTAAAGAGGGAGAAACGGTTCTGCTCGATCTTGAACTGAGACTTCTGGCGGATGCGGCGTTGATAGGTTTCCCCAATGCGGGAAAGTCAACATTGCTTTCCATATTGACTGCAGCCAAACCGAAGATTGCAGCGTATCCTTTTACTACGCTGCAGCCCATGCTGGGTGTTGTGGACGTGGGCGGAACTCGCTTTGTCCTCGCGGATGTGCCGGGACTTATTGAAGGTGCGGCTGAAGGCGCCGGTATGGGGCACGATTTTCTGCGTCACGTGGAACGCGCACGATTGCTGATCCACGTAGTCGATATCTCTTCTTTTGAAGGCACCGATCCGATCGATCGTTTTCATGCGATCAATCATGAGCTTTCTCGCTATAAAAATCTTTTTGAGAAACGTCCGCAATGGGTAGTGTTGAATAAAATAGATCTTGTTGCACAGGAAGAAGCGGCGCGTGTCCGGACAGCGATTGAAGATGAAGGTTACCGTGTTTTTGCTGTGTCTGCGGCAACGATGGAGGGTATTCAAGATTTCAAGAATGCGTTGGGACAGGAAGTGGCGTCGTTGCCACCTCCTGAATTAGACGATACTGAGGTGGTCAAAACATATCGTCTCGAAAAAAAATACGACTACACGATCACCAAAAAAGGAAATCTATACTCCGTAGACGGCCCCTATATTCGAGAACTGCTTATGTCTACAAATTTTAACGATACTGAATCTTTTCACCATTTTCAGAGAAAAATCAATGAAAGCGGTATCCACGACGCTCTCGTCAATGCCGGTGTCAAAGAAGGAGATGACATCTTTTTAGACGGTGCTGCATTTGAGTTCTATTTCTAAGTAATTAACTTATTTCTCCTATTTTTAATCATTTAGATTCATGTATAATGGTTGCCAGCTAAGGCGTTAAACGTTGTTAGCAAACGTTTGGTAATCAACCTTGGCATTGCGGGTTCCGGAACCGTGATGGAGATGAACATCTATGTTTAACGGATGCAGTGTGTTGCCAAGTAGGAACGACCAAGTTGACCTCCGCTGAAAGCGTGATGGCCGACGGGTACGAGTCGCTGCATCAAAAGACAATCACGGATGCGGCATGAAAGAAAGAGAAATGACAATGAAAGAGTATGTATGTGATATTTGCGGCTATGTGTATGATCCCGAAGTCGGTGATCCTGATGCCGGAATTGAACCCGGTGTAGCCTTTGAAGATCTCCCGGACGACTGGGTTTGCCCCTTCTGCGGTGTTGGCAAAGAAGATTTTTCACCTATAGAAGATTAATCAAAATAAGACACGAACGCTTTCTCTTCGGTGTTGCCTTTTAAATGAACGTAGTTATTTAGAAAACATCGATGGAGAAAGCGTTATTGCTTTCCTTCGCGGTCTTCAGCCAGCGCTTCAAGGAGCATTTTTAAGATATCATCATAGTTGCGTCGCCAGTTCGTTGCCGCTTCTTTTGCGAGCGCTTCTGATGGAAATGTCATTTTTAAAAGAAAAGATTCATCGCCGTTGCAGGTGTTACGGCAGGTGAGCCGATACATGCCGCAGGCGGTTTCTTCAACTGTTGCGGTGATTTGATCTTCCGTTTTCCTTTTTAACGCTCCTTTCTCAAGATAGGTTGTAAGGAATCGTCGTGTAGAGGCAGGGATTTGATCATTTAGCGCGTCAAGTACGAGGCGACCTTCCGTGGTAAGATCGCAGCGTTCCACTTCACGCTCATGAGCATCCCTTGTTCTTTCATTCCGACGCGCAGCAACATGGATAAGCCGAGCTTTAACCAGTTCATCCAGCGCGGACGCCATTTCAAAATAATCCATGGAAAGCGTTGCAAGTGCTGCTTCGTAGAGTTGGGCGCGACGGATCCCTGGAGCTTCTCCGGCGATATAAAGCAAAATTAGTTTCTGAATTGGAAGATCTTGGCGCGACATATGGTGTCCTTCCATAGGTGAACAGTGATTGATTACATAAATATTAACACAGTGTGCAATGATTAATTTGATTCCTTACTCGTCATCGCTTAAACTAATCCCTGGAAACGCGTACATGATCTCGCACAAGAAGAGCTCATTCAGAAGCGAATCCAATGATCCCGTCTAGGCTTGTGATCGAAGAAGTCAATCGAAAAGAATGTTCTGACTTATTTGTGACAGCCAGCTGATACGGTTTGAAAGGGTGGAATCACATTGAAGCTCGATTTGCTGATGATTGCGATCATCGTTTTGATGGCGGTAGTCGGTTACCGCCGAGGCTTACTTCTTTCTGTTGTCGGTTTTTTAAGTTCACTAATTTCGATCGGCATCGCATTCCTTTTCGTACGTCCTTTATCCCATTTTTTAACATCGCAAGGTTTGTTCAGTTCAACTATACAGCGCATATCCGATCGGATTTATGAAGCGGGGAGGACATCGGCGATCACTATTGCGCCTGTATTGGAAGAAATCGGCATTCCTGAATCGTGGACGCGGACGATTCTGCAAACACAGACGGGAAGTGAGGCGGATGTCGTCGATTATACGGCACATGCCGTATGGATGCTGGCGTCGGCAGCACTCGCGCTTTTAATCATTTACTTATTTGTGAGAATCGTATTAGGTTTTACAGCAAGATTGCTAACGCCTGCGATCGAAGGTGTGCCTGTTGTCGGATGGTTGAATCATCTGGGCGGATGCTTGATCGGAGCGCTCTGGGGAGCCACTGTGATCACCCTATCTATCATGGTGTTAATTTCACTGTCAGGAGCGTTCCCTTCCATCGCAGAATGGACTCATGATTCAAGACTTATTTCCTTTCTTGCAGAAAAAGACATAATTCGCTCACTTTTGGACACGATTCTTTGATTCAAAGCGGTTGACAAACTAGGATATCCTGCTTATATTAGTAATTGATTGGCACTCTCAGGCTCAGAGTGCTAATTTCAAGTTAATCAATTTATTATTTGGAGGTATAGGAATGAACATCAGACCTTTGGGTGATCGAGTCGTGATTAAGCGTCTTGAAGCGGAAGAAACGACAAAGGGCGGCATTGTGCTGCCGGGTTCCGCGAAAGAGAAACCGCAAGTTGTCGAAGTCGTGGCCGTTGGGCCGGGCGGTGTGGTGGACGGCAAAGATGTGATCATGGAAGTTGAAGTGGGTGACCATGTCCTGATCAGCAAATATGCCGGCACGGAAGTCAAAATGGACGGCGTGGAGTACACCATTCTGAGACAGAACGATATTCTCGCGGTTGTCGAGTAAACTCAATTACGAAGATCAAATCTTATTTTAAGGAGTAATAACACATGGCTAAAGATATTAATTTTAGAGAGGACGCTCGTAAGAAGCTTGAAACCGGCGTCAATAAACTAGCGGATACGGTTCGCATTACACTTGGACCCAAAGGCCGCAACGTGGTTCTTGATAAAACCTACGGTGCTCCGGTCGTAACAAATGACGGTGTGACGATCGCACGTGAAATTGAACTTGAGGATCGCTTTGAAAATATGGGCGCACAGCTTGTTAAAGAAGTTGCGACCAAGACGAATGACGTTGCAGGCGACGGCACGACAACGGCAACATTGCTCGCACAAGCCATCATTCGCGAAGGTCTTCGCAACGTGGCGGCGGGTGCCAATCCGATCATCCTGAAACGCGGCATAGACAAAGCCGTTGTAAAGGCTGTTGAAGAGATCGGAAAAGCCAGCAAACAGGTAGAGGGAAAGAAGGACATCGCGCGGGTTGCCGCCGTTTCATCGAATGACGACGACATTGGCGACGAGATCGCAAAGGCGATGGAATCTGTTTCACACGACGGAGTTATTACGGTCGAAGAGTCACAGACGATGGGTACAGAGCTTGAGATCGTAGAAGGTATGCAGTTTGATCGCGGCTACATCTCCGCATACATGGTGACTGACACCACGAAAATGGAAGCCGTACTGGATGATCCCTATATTCTGATTACAGACAGGAAGATTTCTAATATTCAAGACTTGCTTCCACTTCTGGAGAATATCGTCCAAAGCGGCAAGCGTCTCCTTATCATCGCAGAAGATGTTGAAGGCGAAGCGCTTTCCACGATTGTTCTCAATAAACTTAGAGGGACTTTCTATAGCTGCGCAGTAAAAGCTCCAGGCTTCGGCGATCGTCGAAAAGCGATGCTTCAGGATATCGCCATCCTAACTGGCGGTACTGTCATCTCCTCCGAACTCGGCATGGAACTCAAAGATACGACCTTGGAAGATCTCGGCAGAGCTCGCCAGGTTAAAGTCGATAAAGATAATACGACGATTGTTGACGGCGCCGGAGATCCGCAGGAAATCAAAGACCGTGTGTCGTCCATCCGTTCGCAGATTGAAGAGACGACGTCTGATTTTGACCGTGAAAAACTGCAAGAGCGCTTGGCGAAGCTGGCCGGCGGCGTTGCCGTCATCAAGGTCGGCGCGGCGACGGAGACCGAGATGAAAGAGCGCAAGATTCGTATTGAGGACGCGCTTTCCGCTACGCGCGCGGCCGTTGAAGAAGGTATCATTGCAGGCGGCGGTACGGCGTACATCGACATCATCGATAAAGTGGCGCAACTACTCGACAGCACTGAAGGTGACGAGCACACGGGAGTTAATATCATTCTTCGCGCGCTTGAGGAGCCTGTTCGTCAGATCGCGATCAACAGCGGTTTTGACGGCAGCGTGATCTGCGAAAGAGTGAAGACGCTTGACAAGGGTATTGGATTTGACGTCATTTCTGAAAAATACGTTGATATGGTAGATGCCGGTATTGTGGATCCCTCGAAAGTTACACGCACGGCTCTTCAAAATGCAGCATCGATCGCATCGGTATTGCTTACGACGGAAGCTGCTGTGGCAGACATTCCGAAACCCGAACCTCCGATGCCCCCCCAAGGCGGAATGTATTAATCACTAACCTGTGAAGAGATCGATTACCGTCGAGGTGATTATGAAAGCAAAGAGAGCGTCTTGAAGAGGCGCTCTCTTTTTTTGAATCTCATATGTCGAATCGCATCCATTTGAAACCGTCGAATGAAATGGTTGATCCGTGCTATAGTATTTTCTATATAAGGATCGATAGGAGCCGAATCACGACCGTATGATTGACGATTCTGACGTTAAAGAACAGCGTGACACTGCCGTTAAGACGCCGTCCGACCATCAAAAACTGATTCTCATCAGCGTCTTTTGTTGGACGGTGCTTCTTCTTGGCGTCGCTTTTGTATACTTTGCCGGCCGCGACAGTGAGGTGCAAGGCACATCTGTTTTTGAATTACAGATCGGCGAACCTTTTGCACTGCAAGGTGCGGAACCTGATCATTTTGTGCTTCTCGGTCGCACACCTCTGCGAATTGAAAAGGAAGGAGCAGCCGTGCTCGATGCGCGCGGAAGAGAACGTGACTTCATTCGCTGGCCGTATCGCGATGTGCAGGTATCGTTTGCCGGTGAAGCATTAATTGTTCTTCCGGATTGGGGCACGGGGTTCATGCTTATTGAGCCGGACAAAAACATCTCCGTCTTTGATACAGAAGTCCAAATCGATTGTGCTGATTATGGTGACCAAGTTGTGGTGACCATTGGACATGACGCTTCAAGCCGAGGTGTGGTATCGGTTTTTGATCTCCAAACGAACGCTGAGACATTAACATTACCATTTGAGCATGAGGGATGGCCGATCGCCATCCAACTGATGGAAGGTAGCCGGGGTTTTGAACTTTTGCTTGCAGATGATGCGAAAGGCCATCCTATCACCCGGTATCAGCAATACGATCTTGCGGGCAATCGAATAGCAGATCACAGTTTCTCAGCACATTCGTTGTTAGCGGGAATGATCTCCTTCTCTGATCGAGGCAGATTGCTCTTTGGAGTCGACACGATCGTTCTAGTCAATGCGTTAACCGGTGAACCTGAGGAAACATTTGAAACGGGTCGATTGATTCATGTAGAACATCTGAAAGGGAGCGTTGCGGTCGCGGTGCAAGAGGGAAATAAAGCACGTATTCTGCTTCTATCTGACTACCAAACGGATGTGTCCCGTTTTATGACGCCCGCTGTTGACATATGGTGTCGTCGTGGTGTGGAAACAAATGAAGAAGACGGCGATTTCTTTCAAACAATGTCGCTTTCAAAAAATGGACGATTTCTTCTCATTGGAACAGATCGATCACTAATATTGCTGGATGCAAAAGACGGACGCGAACTATCGCGTTCTCTATTCAACGACACGATGCAGATCTTTGCGCTCAGCGAAACGTCATTTTTTGTTACGACGTCCAGCGAGGCTGTGATCGTCTCCGTTAAATAATGATTTTCTAAAATGACGGTGAACAGGATGGTTCGATTGATACCAGTCGCGATAAGATGATTTTGACATGATTGCCTTCTCTCGCAGTGAATGAAAAGAGGTCTTTAGTTGAAATTCAGAACGAATCCGGATCGTAGCAAAGAAACATTGTTACAGAGAGAGTCCGCGTTTTCAAAATCGCAAAAGTCCTTCGATCTTGTTATCGCGGGAGGCGGTGCCGCAGGTGTACTTGCGGCAATTGCCGCTTGTGATGAAGGTCTTTCGGGAACATCGGTCGCAATTGTTGAAAAGGAGGAGACAATATTACGAAAAGTGCGGGCGAGTGGAAACGGACGATGCAATCTTGCCAATATGGGTTCTATCGAAGGGCGTTATCACGGTCACTATCCTCAGTTCGTACGCGGTGTGTTTTCTCGAGTGGCTCCTGAATCGCTTCTAAGTTATTTTCGTTCGATTGGATTAGCGACGATAAGCGACGACGAAGGACGCGTATATCCGCGTTCCAATCAAGCACAGTCCGTCGTTCTTACGCTAACTCGCGCGCTTAACCGGCGAAATATAGAGGTATTCACAGAAAAACAACTCGTTAGGATTTCGCGTGAGTCGTCGCGTTTTTTATTAGATCTATCTGATGGCATGAGTTGGGACACACGAGCGCTTGTAATCGCTTCCGGAGGGCCTGCATCGCCGAATTTGGGAGGCGACTTAAGCGGCATGAGACTTTTAATGTCGCTCGGACATGCTTGTGAATCGCCGTTTCCGGCACTTGTGCCTCTTGTGTTACATCCACATCCGCTTCTCAAAAGGGCGGAAGGGGTTAGATTCCGCGGGCAGGCATTTTTTGAAAATTGCAAAGGAACATGTTCTAAAACGGTGTCCGGAGAATTTCTCGTTACATCCTACGGTATGTCGGGTATCGCGGCTATGGAGCTTGGTCGCACTGTATCTATGATTGATATATCAGATCCTGCATATTCTATGCCTGAGTGCACAGCCGGTCATCAGATCGAGTCCCGATCTCAGGAACGCTCGAGGTCAAAAGATACAATTGGGAATTTGGTCGTCGATTTACTTCCTGAATTTTCGGAAGAGGAATTGGTGTCCTTTTTTAATATGCAGGACTGCTCAAGACAAACCTCATCTGATCTTTGGCGTATTGTCCTTTCCGGACTGATTCCTGTAAAAATGGCTGAGGCCATGCTGATGGATTCACATTTTCCGTTGGAACCTACGGCTGTTGTACAGATGATTAAATCATTGAGGCTTCCGGTTATCGGAACGCGCGATTTTGACTACGCTCAGGTAACTGCGGGCGGTATCTCGACACGCGACTTTAATCCGAGAACGCTCGAATCATATAAAATACCGCGACTTTATGCTGCCGGTGAAGTGCTTGATATCGACGGTGATACGGGCGGCTTCAACTTGATGTGGGCTTTTTCTTCCGGCATCCTAGCCGGCTTATCAGCAGCTCGCGCCTTGCAGAAGAACGTGGGCGACTGATATGCCGGATAGCAGAAAGTCACAATGCCATTCATTTAGCTTCGAAGAAAAGAGCAGCAGCTTTGCTGAAGCCTTGCTTCAGTGGTTCGATCGTGAAGCTAGAGCGTTGCCTTGGCGTGCAGATCCGGATGATCCATCACTTCGCCGTGATCCCTATGCTGTGGTGCTCTCAGAGCTGATGCTTCAACAAACGCAGGTGACGACTGTCATCGATTACTTTAATCGTTTTATGATGCGCTTTCCGACGATAGAGACATTGGCCGATGCCGATGAAACGGAGGTTCTAAAACTCTGGGAAGGTCTCGGCTACTATCGTCGCGCGAGGCATCTGCACGCGCTCGCTAAAGAGGTGACAACGCGCTATAACGGCGCCTTGCCTCGGGATCGTGACCGGCTTCTTGAGCTTCCCGGAGTCGGTCCCTACACTGCCGGCGCTATTCGTTCTTTTGCTTATAACTTGCCTGATGCCGCGGTAGACGGCAATGTTGTCCGCATCGCGTCACGCATAGAGGCAGAACCCTATATCAATAACGATGCCCGCACCAACAGGTTGATCCGGCAAAGTGTACTCGCCTTGCTTCCTGATGAGCGCTCCGGTGATTTTAATGAAGCGTTAATGGATCTTGGTTCTATGATCTGTACGCCAAAAAATCCGTCCTGTGACGTCTGTCCCATAGCTGCATTTTGTAGAGCCTTTAAACAGGGGCGTGTGCAGGATTTTCCTATACGTGAAAAGAAGACGGCTAAACCGGTGTCTTCCTTTTCTTACGTTGCCCTTCGACTAGACGGCAGGCTATTTGTCCGATGTCGTGGAAGCGGACTTCTCGAAGGGCTTTATGAATTTCTTTTGCTTCCGAAGTTGTTTGAGAAAGATGAAAAACAAGCGCTTAAGCTTGCCCTTCAAAAAATGCTTCTGCCTGATATGGCAAGCGATGACATGACATCAAACGACAAGCCGACATTACTGCTCTTCTGGCGCGGAAGGAAGCGTGCCGTTTTTTCACATCGGATATGGGAGATGACGTTTTGGGATGCCGAATTGATCAGTGATGAATCGTTTGATGGCGTTTTATTACGAGAAAATGATCTGGATTCTTTAATGCGCGACGGAAAATGGGTCACGCGTAATGAGTTAGCGGCGTTGCCTTTCTCGGCTGTTCTCGCTCCTTGGCGTGACGCGCTCCTTGATGACTGCTCATTGCGATAAGTGCTTGTTTCACAAAGAACTATTCAAAACAGGGAAGAGGATAGGTGCACACAACGGCGGTCATGCTTCAGTTCTGTGACGCAACTGATTCAGATGCTCACATCGTCGTTCAGTGTAAAATATGAGCTTGGAGATTCTTCAGTTAGATGACTCGTATATTCGCGGTCGATTGTAATCCAAAGATTGAGATTCGGATCGCAGGTCACCATCTTTTGTTGCATTTTTGAGAAAAAAGTTTTGTTATCAATTGTTGTCTTGTCGTCGATGTCGACATCAAAGGCGGCGATCGGTTTTCCATCCTGTGATTTAAACAAGAAAAGGCTATGTACGACAGCGTTTGGAATAATTTCTTTGGCAGCATTATCAAGTCGACCCAGAAGTTCGGTGTACGCTTCATCATGCGGGTAGGATGGTTCCGCATGAAGGAGTAAATTGATGCCATAGTCACGTTTCATTTTTCGTTCAATACGGTCGGTGATGAGGTGTACTTCCGGAAATAACTCTTGGCTGTCGAGTTCAACATGCGCGGTGGCAAAAACGCGTCCCGGTCCGTAGTCATGAACAATGAGATCGTGCATATCTAGAATACGGGGATCTGACTTCAGTATTTTTTCCTGAAGGAACAGAGTGAGTTCCTTCGAGGGACGACTCCCGATGAGAAGGGTCGCCGCGTTGAGAATAATTTCAATAGCCGACCAGCCGATCGCAATGCTGATAATCAAGCCTACAGGACCATCGAGATTGAATCCGAAAGCAGCATAAAGAATTGCGGATGCGACGACACCGCTCGTGATGTAAACATCGGCTATGCTGTCTTTCGATGAGGCCAATAGAATTGGCGATTGGATCTTCCGTCCCCATTTCCGATAAATGATAAATTGCAGAATCTTCAACAGAATCGATGCGATGAGAACAACGAATGTCCAAACATCGGTCGTAAGATCGATCGGCGATATGATGCGTTCAATGGATGTCCGTCCGAATTGAAACGCGACTATCAGCATAGCGATGGCAATGACCATAGAGGCGATATATTCAAAACGAGCGTGCCCGAAAGGATGTTTTTCGTCTGCCGGTTTCGCGGATAAAATGATCGAGATCAGCGAAACCATGGAGCTTGCGGCATCCGAGACATTATTCCATGCGTCAGCGGAAATAGCTAAACTGCCGGACATCCTGCCGATGATCAACTTAAAAACGGCAAGCAGCACGTTGATTGCGAGTCCGATTAGGATAGCGCGCGTGCTCAAGGTCTTTCGCCGAGCGTTTGACGTCTTGATGGCAAAGTGTTGATGGCGATCTTTCGATTGTTCGGGCGTCGGGGTTGGGATCATAGGCTTATTTGAACCTCAAGTCGCATCGACTCCGCGTTGTGCATAGCGAAGTTGTTTAAAAACGGATCCGATCGGTTCATGAATAACAAGATCGGCGACGTTATCGTAAGGCGTCACGTCCAGATTGATGAGCACAAGCTCCGAGCCATAGGGTCTAAATTGAATCAGTCCGGCAGCAGGGTACACCATGAGTGAGCTGCCACCAACGATGAGAAGATCGGCACGCTTGATGGCGTCTAATGAAGCGTTGATGACGGCATCATCTAATGACTCACCATACATAACGATATCAGGGCGTACGAAACCGCCGCAGTCGGGTTGAGTGCAGTAAAACACGCCTGTTGTACTTTTTACATCTTCAAAGGTATAGGGATTTGCACAGGTCATGCAATAAAAACGCAAACCATTTCCGTGAAGCTCGAGTACCTTTTTGCTGCCGGCTTTCTGGTGAAGTCCATCTATATTTTGAGTAATAATGGCGCTGAGGAGCCCTTTTTTTTCCATCACCGCGAGTCCGTAGTGTGCTGCATTCGGTTCAATATCGCTCAACATGAAATATTTCCGATAAAAGTCATAAAATCGTTCAGGTTCTTGGCGCATGAAATCAAAGGACAGGTAACGTTCCGCACCGCCCTCCTGTTCGTAAATGCCTTTAGGGCTTCGAAAATCGGGTACCCCTGATTCCGTCGAAACGCCGGCACCTCCAAAAAAGACAATATGTTCGGAGGAGTTGATCCAATCATTTAACTTTTTGATCGATGTTGACAGGTTCAAGCAGTGTTCCTTTCAATTTGACAGCGAGAGGTCACTTAATCGCTCCGGTGTAATAGAAAAGATTTTAGACGTCGCTTCGAGAGTCCCTCTCATTCAGAACCGTTCAGGCATATGCGGCAAAAGGGATTAGGCTATCTCTTTCACATCAGGACTTATAGATCGCGTTTTTTAAAATTTAAGGCTCTCAGAAGCGAATGTTTCTTTTGAAACATCGTTGGCAATATTTTGTCCGCAGAGCGCTTGAATTAATGTGAGCGCGAAATGCATTGATGCGCCGGGACCTTTAGCAGTGACAACCTGATCGCTGTGAATGATGAGTCGATTGATGTAATGACCTTCTGTGATGGATTCTTCGCACCCCGGATAGCATGTATATCTTATGTCCTTTAATAGTCCGGCTTTTTCAAGCACCCATGGGCCGGCGCAGATCGCGGCAACCATCCCGCCCTGTGCGTGAACGCGTTGCAATACCTCAATAACTCTATCCGTATCTGCCAAGTTGGTCGCACCGGGCAAACCCCCCGGGATGACAACTAAATCCGTGTTGTCGATCTGTTCGTCACTAAGTTCCGGGAGTATTTTGTCGGCGATGACGGGAATGCCGTGTGATGAGACAACTTGATGTTTGTTGTTCCAGCTCACCGTCGTGACATTTATATCAGCACGGCGAAAAAAATCAATAGGCGTCATAGCCTCAATGATCTCAAAGCCTTCTGCCAAGAAAACGACAGCTTGTTTTTTCATAATAATATCTACCTTCTTTCCATTGTACTTTCAATATTATTATACCTAAAGGGCGATTGCCTATGATAAAATTAATCCACAACAAAACCGAAAGGATTTGAGGCTTTGTCTGTGGCGGTTTTTTACTGAAAACCGTATAAGTAAATTGGACATATGTTCGCTAAAGAGGATCGCAAAAAGACAGCAAAGGAGATTGATCATGCGCTACTCAATTGAAGGCGGTATACTTCCCTACGTGGTTTGTCACCTTGATGCCGGTGAAAGCATTTTAACAGAAAAAGGTGCGATGGCTTGGATGTCGCCAAATATGCAAATGGAGACTAAAGGTCACGGTGGCTTAGGAAAAATGGTCGGACGAGCGTTTTCAGGCGAGTCCATGTTCCAGAATATTTACACGGCACAGGGCGGCCCGGGAATGATCGCTATGGCATCAAGTTTTCCCGGAGCCATCATCGATTTCATGATTCAGCCGGGTCACGGCATCATAGCTCAGAAAAGGGCATTTTTGGCATGTGAAATGGGCGTTGAGCTGTCAGTTCACTTTCAGAAAAAAATTGGCGCAGGTTTCTTTGGCGGTGAAGGTTTTATTATGCAGCATTTTTCAGGATACGGCATCGCATTCCTCGAAGTCGACGGCAGCGTCAAATATTACGATCTCGCACCCGGCGAATCAATGATCATTGACACAGGGTATTTGGTTGCGATGAGCGAGTCTTGCAGCATTGACATCCAAACGACGGGAGGCGTCAAGAACGCGCTGCTTGGAGGCGAAGGACTCTTCAATACTGTGCTGACCGGTCCGGGGCGTATCTATCTGCAATCCATGCCGTTGAGTAAACTTTCAAGTGTTATTACGATTCCCGGAGCGCGCTAAAGAATATAACAGGTTAGAAATCTGCGTTTCACTCTAAAAAAGGCGTAACCTGCGCGGTATGTCGCCGCCACATTATTATCATGAAGGATGGCGTCCGCGGTGTAGACATCGTTGTTGTGCGATCTGTCGATAGCCGGGACGCCCTTTTTTGTGTTTAGATTTTATTATCCGTATTTGCAATCAATATAATGCAATGATCACGTCATAAATAATTAATAATTGTCGAATACGATAATACAATCGGAATTATGGTAAACCGTGCAGCAGGAGTTGCCGACCCCCCGGTGACGACCGCTTTAATAAAAATAGAAAAGAGAAAAACAATATGTCAAATAAGAATACTGAATTTAAGCTGCATGATTTTGCAGTAGAAAACGAGCTTGAAAAATATCGCTATCCCCTAGATGATGTTCGGGAGATTCGCGATCTGCGCGATATGGCACAACAAAGTGAAAAGCTTTATGGAGACCGAAATGCGTATCTTCTGAAAGATCCGATCGCGACACGGCAGATCGCCCCTCGTTCAGAAGAAGCGAAGAACCTGAAAGTAGACCATTCGCGTCCGTACGTCGGTGTAACCTTCAAACAATTTTTTGCCGATGTGCGCGCGTACGGAACGGCACTGAAAAACATGGGGATTAACATGAAAAGTCGTGTGGCGATTATTGCCGAGACGCGTTATGAGTGGTATGTCTCCTACTTGGCGCTGGTTAACGGTCTTGCCGTTGTCGTTCCGCTTGACAAAGAACTTCCTGCAAATGAGATCGTGAATCTCATAAATAGCGCCGAAGCGGATTGCCTTCTTTTCTCCAATCTGAAAAAAGATGTCATTGAGGGCATACGCGATCAAATGCCTACAGTGACGCAATACATCAATTTTGATCTGCCGAAGGAGGGCGAAACGGATCTTTATTTCTGGGATATTCTCCAAGAAGGAGAAATAGCGCGAGAAGCAGGCGATGTAACGTACGATACGCTGCCCATCGATCCGCACGAGATGCATATTCTCCTGTTTACCTCGGGTACAGTGTCGAAGCCGAAAGGCGTCATGCTGTGCCACCACAACATCTGTACCAACCTGATGGGCATGTGTTCGTTGCTATATATCGATGAAAATGACCGATTTCTCTCTGTTTTGCCGTTGCATCATACGTACGAGTGTACGTGCGGCTACCTTTGCCAACTTTATCGCGGCAGCTGTGTAGCGGTGTCGTCGGGCCTCAGGTATATCGTTCAGAATATGAAAGAGTCCAAGACGACGATTATTCTTGTTGTTCCTTTGATGGTGGAGGCATTTTATCGCGGTATCATGCGTAAAATAACCGACAACCCGAAACAGCATCGCAAATTTAAGTTCGGATTGGCTTTGTCGCGCGCTCTTCTTAAGATCGGCATCGATATCCGTCCCAAATTGTTCAAGCAGATTCACGAGGGGTTCGGCGGCCATCTGCGTTTGGTCATTTCCGGCGGGGCAGCGATCGAACCGTCGCTGATTAAAAACATGCAGGATATGGGTTTTCATACCGTTCAAGGCTATGGCCTTACCGAATGCGCTCCGATCCTGGCATTAAACCGGACGCACTTTTACAACAATCGCGCTGCCGGACTGCCCATGCCGAATGTTGAAGTGAAGATTGTCGATCCTGATGAAGACGGTATCGGTGAAATCGTCGGACGCGGCGACAACGTCATGCTCGGCTACTACAGGAATGAAGAGAAAACACGTGAAGTCATCGATGATGAAGGCTTTTATCATACGGGTGACCTCGGCTATCTTGACGAGAACGATTTCGTCATCATCACCGGACGTAAGGCAAACTTGATTGTGACGAGAAACGGGAAAAATATCTTCCCCGAAGAAATTGAATTCCTGCTGAATCTCCAGCCGCTGATTCAAGAAAGTGTTGTGTCAGGCAAGACTGTCAACAATGATATCGTCGTTCATGCGGAGATTTTCCCCAACAGAGATGCCGTGGATGCCGACCCCGAACTGAAAGGTCTTGAGCTGACGGATGATCGTGTTCTGGCGAAAATTCAGGAGCAGGTCAAAGAGGTCAACCGTAAACTTGTCAATTACAAAGCTGTACACTCAGTTTCGCTCCGCGATACGGAGTTCCCGAAGAACACGTCAAGGAAGATCAAGCGTTTCTAGAACAGTTGCACGGTGAGATAAATGGAAAAAGAACTGGCGGCGTTTGGAAGCCAAGCGCCGCTTAGCCATTCTTCGACAAACGATTCCAAACACGATTCCGAGATCACGGATCGAGATCTTGATTATTTTTCGATCCGTATTTCTCTTGCGTCTCTTCTTAAGACACTAACTTACAGTGTGTTGCAAGGCGATATTGAAACCTGGCGTGATTACGCTGTGACAGATATTGTCTCTGATTCGCGCGAGGCGAGGGAAGAGGTTCTCTTTTTAGCTATATCGGGCATAAGGACTGACGGCCATTTGTATGTACGCGAAGCATACGACAGAGGATGCCGTATTTTTGTGACAGAACGTGAAGTCACTCTTCCTGAAGACTGTTTGGTGCTCGGTGTCCAAAACACGAGAATTGCTCAAAACGTTCTTGCGCGCAGGTTCTTTGGTTATCCGGAACAGGCGCTTTTGCTTATCGGCATCACCGGTACTAAAGGAAAAACAACAATTGCGCACATGCTTGTTGATGCGCTCACAGCATGCGGTATGGAAGCGGCGTCCATCGGAACTACAGGTGTCCGACACAGAGATTTTCACCGCGATCTCGTCAATACGACGCCTGATATATACGTTTTGATGCGCTATTTCTTTCTGCTTCGTCGCCGCGGCGTGAATGTCGTGGCTATGGAGGTATCATCATCGGCATTAAAGGGACATCGCGTCGAAGGTCTCCTGTTCGAATACGCTATATGCTCTAATGTCGGCTACGACCATATAAGTCCGATTGAACACACAGATTTCAATGATTACAGAGATAGTAAAGCAAAACTCTTCACGATGGCCAACACATCAATCCTGAATCTTGATGATCCCTCGTATGCGTATATGAAGACACATGCCCACGGCAAAACGGTAACGTATAGTTTGAAAAAATCGTCAGGTGCTGATCTTTGGGCGACCGATCTTCGCCACTCATACGATGAAGGAAAGGGCGCGTCTACATCCTTTACTGTACACGGTTTAGAAAAGAGCGTTGCGACGATCAGCTCTCCCGGAGACTACAATGTGGCAAACGCTCTGGCAGTCATCGCCGTGATGAATCAGATGGGGTTTTATTTGGATCAATATAAGGACGCGCTTCGTGCAAACAAGGTTGCGGGCAGAAGTGAGTTTCTCGACACCTTTCCGGGTATCATCATGATGATCGATTACGCGCACAACGGGATGGGCATGCGCGCAGTCTTGGAGATGCTTTCCGGATTAAAAAAGCAAGACGGTCGACTGATGGTTTTGTTCGGCGCTGTCGGAGGTCGCGCGAAGAATCGTCGTCGAGATCTTGCGGAAGCCGTTTCACAATATGCGGACGTCGCGATGGTCACGACGGACTGTCCTTACGATGAAGATCCTGAAGCTATCATGGACGAAGTTTTATCGTATATGAGCGATTTCAGGGGTGAGTTGTTGCAGGAGATCGATCGTCATCTTGCTATTTCTCAGATGGTTGACTTCGCGCGCGATGGTGACATTGTTCTCTTTGCAGGAATGGGCGATGATAACACACGCACCTTCCGCGGTGTTACCGTTCCGTATAATGAAAAAACGGTGGTTCTTGATGCCGTAGAAGAACGAAAAATGCGCGAAACGTTATTTTGAATTACTGACAACTATACTGCTATTGAATCTTAGATCAAGGGGTGATTCGTGTTTAACTGCTCGCGATGCAGCACTCGGAAATTACTGTACCTTTATCGAATTATTATTCAATAACAACTTTAGCTGAATCCAAGTCTGGAGGAAATGGTATCTGTAGCTGCCCGTAAAGCAGGGTATATAGAGGTATGAGCTCTGTCGTCTGTCAGATCTGCTGTGCTTCCAAACATGCTCATAGCAGCAATAATCTGACCTGTATAATCACGTATCGGACAGGAAATGCAGCGAAGACCAATTTCACACTCTTCATCGTCTATGGCATAATCTAGACGACGTACTTTTTCTAGTTCTTTCCTGAGAACAGCAGGATCAGTAATTGTATTTGCTGTATATTTTTCTAAACCAATCTCGGAAAGATAGTTTGTAAGTTCTCTATCAGACAGTCTTGAAAGAAGTATCTTACCCGATCCGGTCGCGTGGAGTGGAGCCTTCTTTCCGATTCGTTGTAGCGTTGGTGAGTTAGGACTATCAATACAGTCAAGATATATACCTTCGCTATTTCCCTCTATTACGAGACATGCGCCGAGAGAAAATGTATTTGCAAGCTGGATAACAAAGGAATTAGTGATATTTCGTAAACCCAAAGAAGTATTCAGTTTTTCACTTAGGGCACAAATCCGCCAAGTAAGCGCATAGCGCGATGTTTCTTTGTCTTGATATACATATTTAGCATCTTCCATGGCATAGAGATAACGAAGAACGGTTGACTGCGTTGTACCGACAAACTTCGCAATATCTCGAAGACGCATAGGGGTTCCGCTATTAGCAAGACACTCCATAATCTTGATAAGTCGGATTGAAGATTGACTAGTTTGACGACCACTTGAAGTAATATCCATAGTAAGTAAAGACTCCCATATCTCAAATCCATATGTAAAAATGTAAATCCCAGCAAAATTAGAGTAATACAGTCGTAGCCCAATTGTCAATGACAGTTTTAATTATCAATACTATAATTCAGATTATCAAAACAATTATTTTAATAATCAAAGTATATTCATTAAATAAACATTTAGTTTGATAATTCAAACAATTAAATTGACTTTAAAAACGTTTGAATATATACTTTTGCCTAACCACTAGACATAGTAGAGCTGGTGGAATAAGTGATTTTTGCGGAGTGATATTGAGATGGTTGAGAGAAAGAAATACTGTATAAATGGAGAATGGCTGGAATCAAAAACTGATAGGTGGATGCCTGTCACTGACTCCAGCACTGGCGCATTGCTTGCGGAGGTTCCTTGTTGCACGGTTGATGAAGTTGAGGCAGCCATCGCTTCCGCAGATGCAGCATTCCCCATGTGGTCTCAAATGTCTTTGAGTAGGCGTACCCAGATGATGTTCAAGTGGAGAAATGTTTTAACTAACCATCTGGAAGAGCTAACACTCTTGTGCGCTAAAGAGCTGGGAAAGACCCTCGCTGAGGCACGTGGAGATGTAGTAAAAGCTATCGAACCAACTGAATTTGCCTGTGCAGCACCTTTTATATCTCAGGGAAACGCTTCTTTACAGGTTACAACAGGCTATGATACAGCTACTTACCGGGTACCTCTTGGTGTGATTGCAGGCATTGTTCCCTTTAACTTTCCTGCCATGATTCCTTGGGGATGGATGGTTCCTCTTGCTATCGCTATGGGCAATACTGTTGTTCTCAAAGCAGCAAGTCCAACTCCTCTCACGGCCATGCGCATTCTCGAGCTATTCTACAACGAAGGCGGATTCCCCAAGGGCGTTGTCAATCTAGTTACTTGTAGCCGGAAAGAAGCAGAGATTTTTCTGACTGATCCGAGAGTTAAGGCAGTATCGTTTGTTGGCACATCCACTGTTGGCAAGCACATCTACTCTGTTGCCTCTTCTAATGGAAAGCGTGTTCAGGTTCAGGGCGAGGCAAAAAATCATGCTCTTGTGCTAGAAGATTGCGATCTGGAGAGCAGTACCAGAGCTATAATCAATTCTACTTATGGCTGTGCCGGTATGCGTTGTATGGCCCTACCTGTTATTGTGGTGCAGGAGAGTATTGCAGATGACTTTGTTACCTTACTCAAGGAAAAAGCAATGGCCCTCAGGGTTGGGTGTGCTTATGATCCTGAAACTCAACTAGGGCCGGTCGTGTCCGCTGAGCACAAGAAGAGTGTCTGCGAATGGATTGCCAAGGGCATTGAGGAAGGCGCCGAACTAGTTCTTGATGGTCGTGATATTAAGGTTCCTGGTTTTGAAAACGGTTTTTTTGTCGGTCCCACAATTTTTGACAACGTAAAACCCGGTATGAGTGTGGGTGAGAAAGAAATCTTTGGTCCTGTCACAATAATTAAACGTGTTAAAGATTTTGAAGAAGGTTTAGCCCTTATGAATGCCAGTCCATATGCTAATGGTTCCGTCATTTTTACCCAGAGCGGTTATTATGCCCGTGAGTTTGAAATGCGCACGGATGGTGGCATGGTCGGCATCAATGTTGGCATCCCTGTTCCAACGGCTTATTTTCCTTTCTCCGGTAACAAAGAATCCTTCTATGGCGACCAACATGTTCTTGGTATAGACGGTGTCCGCTTTTATACAAGAGCCAAGACTGTCACCAAGCACTGGTACAGTGAAAAATCTAAGACGAAAACTGTCGATACTTGGGAGGGCACAGTAGAGCGCATCTAAGAGAAATAGTCTGAGTTATTCGAAATAAGAAAGGGATGAAAATGATCAATCGATATGAGTGTAATGGACGCCTAGCCCGTGTTGTAGAACATAATGGTATCTTGTATTTGACTGGGCGCACTTGCGGAGACTATGAGAAAATTGAGGATCAGACCAGAGGTTTGCTGAAGATTATTGAGGATACGCTGGAGGCATACAATTCTGATAAACGTCACATTCTTAGGGCACAAATCTTTCTTAAAGATATTGCTCGCGACTTTCAGCCTATGAACAAGGTTTGGGAGTCTTGGATTGAGCCGGGTTATGAACCGGCTAGGGCTACTGTACAGGCATCAATGGCACGAGAGCACTTGCTGATTGAGATCGTAGTAACCGCTGTAACAAAAGAAACCAACGAGGACTAGGGAACAAGCTCACATTGTAATGGAGGTGAGAAGTCTATGAAGCGCGATACGGTCATAGGTTCATCACTAATCCGTCCTGACGCTTTGGCGAAGGTGCAGGGCCGGGCGCCTTATGTGGCAGATATAAAGCTTGAAAAGAGAGACTGTCTAATTGGTCGTGCTCTTTTTCCGCCCTATGCCCATGCCAAAATACTTAGCATTAACACGTCACGGGCTGAAGCTTTATCAGGCGTGGAAGTCGTGATGACAGCTAAAGACTTACCGGGTCTTAACGGATACGGCGCAGCTGCCTTGGATAAGCCCGTTTTAGCAGACAAAATAGTGAGGTACCAAGGAGATCCTGTTGCCTTTGTTGCTGCCTGTGACAAAAAGACTGCGGATAAGGCTGTTGCTCTAATTGAGGTTAAGTATGAACCCCTTTTTCCCCAAACTGATCCAAAAGAAAATCTCAAACCGGAGACGCCCTTAATTCATGAAGATCATCCCATGTCGAAGGGAACAAACATATCTAGTAGTTGGCGGGTGGAGCGTGGCAATGTAATTGCAGCTCTTAGCCGCTCTGACATCGTCTTGGAAAATGACTTTGAAACACAGATCGTAGATCACGCCTACCTTGAAACGGATAGCTGTATTGCAGAGCCTGATCCGGTAACCGGTATTCTCCATCTTATAACGCAGGGGCATTCTGCTCAGCTTAATTGTCGTTCTCTTGCCGCGGCCTTTGGTTTGCCCCACAGTAAGGTGCATGTGACCATTCCAATCGTGGGTGGCAGCTTTGGCGGAAAAGAAGACTCTAACCTCGAAGTATCTGTGATGGCTGGTGTCCTTGCATTGAAAACTGGAAAATCTGTTTTTTGTGAATACACAAGGGAAGAGTCATTCAGAAACACAGGCAAGCGGCATGCGACACATTCTCACCGCAAGCTTGGAGCGACAAAAGAAGGAATTTTGACTGCTGTTGCAGCTGATATCACTGTTAATAAGGGGGCATATCGCTCGATTGACCCCATTCCTCAGCGCATGACTATGTATGGGGGCGGAGTTTATCGTGTTCCTAATGCACTGGTTGAAGCGCGCTCTGTTTTCACTAATCAGGTTTATGGATGTGCATGCAGAGGACTAGGTGTGCCACAGGCTATGTTCATTATCGAATCTCAAATGGATGATCTTGCACGAAGACTAAATATGGATCCTGTAGAATTACGGCTAAAAAACATTCTGCGTGACGGAGATACGATGATAACAGGGCAGGCGATTAAAAAAAGTCAAGGTCTTGGGCTGGAAAAATGTATTCAGGCAGTATGTGAACGCATCGGTTGGGACAAGCCTTTAGAGCAAAGTGATGACCCTAGTATTCGACGAGGTCGAGGTATCGCGACGATTATGTATGGTACTGGAACCGGTTATCCAACCGATGGGGCGCACTGTTTTCTGAATCTACAAATGGACGGGAGTTTGATGGTCGGCATTGCGACTGCAGAGTTAGGTCAAGGTGGTATCATTGCCATGACCCAAATTGCTTCTGAGGCAATGGGGATTCCTTACAACATGGTGAGTGTTAATTATTCAGACAACCATTCCTCGCCAGAGGCTGGTGCCACAGTGGCTTCGCGCTCTACCGTCTTTCACGGCAATGCAATTATCAACGGATGCAACATTCTCAAAGACAGAATGTTATGCTGCGCCGGACAGATCTTGGGTGAAGATCCCCGCGACTTAGACATTAGAGAAGGAATAGTTTACACAAGGCAGAATAAAGAGAGGTCAATTCCTCTGACGGAGGCAATTAAATTTGCATTTTCCAGTCAAGTGCCACTTACCACTACCGGATCTTGGTATCCTCCTCTTAATCATCTTGATCCAATCATGGGACAAGATACGAGAATGCATACTTATACTTATGGAGCTCAAGCCGTTGAAATTTCTGTGGACATTGGTACAGGCATTTATACCCTAGATCGTTGTGTATCTGCCTTTGATGTCGGTAAAGCAATTAATCCTATGTGTGTCGAGGGGCAGATTGAAGGGGGCGTAACTCAGGGTATTGGTTATGCAATGATGGAAAAATTTGAACTCAGAAATGCCATGGCTGTCACGGACACTTATCATACCTATCTGATTCCCACTTCAATGGACCTTCCAAAACTGGAAACGATTCTAGTGGAAGAGCCAAATGAACTCGGTCCCTTTGGAGCTAAGGGAATTGGCGAACCTCCGGTTACTGCGGCTGCACCTGCAATCAGAAATGCATTGTTTGATGCAATCGATATTCCGTTTTATTCGCTCCCTATTACACCTATAGATGTGCTTGACGCTATCAAGAAAAAGAAAAGTCCGGTAGTAAACAGGCAAGAACGAGCTGCTACCAAGAATCTTGAAAAATGAATGGTCTTGAATGAAGGTGAACAGTAAGAAGAGTTGGCGTTATGGTCATAACAAAATAGTATATCATGTTGCTATGACAAATTCTCAATTTGCTACCATTTCTCCTTATACTTACTTCACTTTGTATAACAATATAAACAGTGTCGTTTAAAGCTTCTCCTCAAGGCCAATCTAAAACAATAAATAAATTCGTCAAGCATTAACGGGAATGAGGAAAGAATCTTCTTTTTTCATTCAAAATAAAAATATGAGGAGGTGAAATGATTGGCTACTGTTTTTTTTCTTCCTAACACAGTGGAAGAAGCCTGTTCCATTCTTGAAGAGTGGGGGGACGATGCCATCATCACCAATGGTGGAACTGATATTGTAATTGACATTAGCAAAGGGAACCTTATTCCCCACGCAAATGTTTGTATTTGGAACATCAATGAACTTCATCAAATCAAAATGGATGGTGATTATGTCCGTGTAGGCGGCGCTGCTACTTATAAAGAGATGATGAATTCATCTCTGACCAAAGAATTCCCTGGACTTATAGAGGCTGTTAGTCAAATTGGCAGCCCGGGAATTCGCCAAGTTGCTACACTGGCCGGCAATATTTGCACAGCCGCTCCTGCGGCAGATGGCTGTACGATGGCCATGGGTCTTGATGCTCAAATTGTCCTCAAAAGCGCAACCGGAGAACGAATCGTTCCGCTATCTCATATGATGATAGGAAGAGGGAAAACGAAACGAAGGGGCAATGAATTACTCACTGCAATTCTGATACCAACATCAAAAAAGAACTGTGCTTACGGAAGATTAGCGCGCAGAAGAGCTTCAGACATTGCCAAAGTCATGGTTGGAGCTTCACTTGAGATAGAAGATGGTATTTGTACAAGGGCTGTCGTTAGTCTCGGTGCACTCGGTCCGGTTCCCTGCCGTGCATACAGTATAGAGCAGAAGTTAGAGGGAAAACCTATTCGCACCGGAATTGAGCAACTGCGCGGTGTATTTCCCGAAGAAGCAAAACCGCGAATCAGCCAGTTTAAGAGGTATAAGGAGCAAGCGCTTCCCACATTGCTTGTTCGCACGTTAGAGCTTGCAGCACAGAGAGGAGGAGCGTAATGGCAAGACCGGTTCAGTTCTTCCTCAACGATCGTCTCGAGACTGTTGAGGTCGATGAAAATGAAATTTTAATTGATACCATACGAGAACGTTTTAGGCTTTGTGGGACAAAAGAGGGTTGTCGGACGGGTGATTGTGGAACATGCACGGTTCTGTTAGACGGTAGAGCAGTTCGTTCATGTTTAATCCTTACTTGTGCAGTTGAGGGTAAACATATCACAACAATAGAAGGACTCGGGAATGCGACAAACGTTCATCCGATTCAACAAGCATTTGTTGATGTTGGTGCAGTTCAGTGTGGTTTCTGTATCCCGGGTATGGTCCTTACAGCAAAGAGTCTGTTAGATGAGAACCACCATCCAACAGAACATGAAATCCGCATCGCATTGTCTGGTAATCTATGCCGATGCACTGGTTACGAAAAGATTATTCAAGCAGTTCAATTGGCCTCGCAAAGAATGTATCCATAATCTATTTTGCGAATTTATTTAAAGGAGAAAAAAATGAAGAAATTTTGTTCAATTATGCTTATACTGTCACTGCTTATTACTGTTGTGTTGTCCGGATGTGCTCCTTCTAATCCGCCTCCTGCTCCAAGCGAATCAGCTCAGCCGGACGCTTCACAACAGGATCAGCTTGACCTAAATTTTGGCAATCAATTTCTCACTATGGTAACGGGTAGTACCGGTGGATCATATTACCCTATTGGTATCATCTTTTCCACCCTATGGAATGAGCATTTAGGCAGTGCAGGTCTGAATGTTTCCGCACAAGCTTCTGCCGGCGGCGTAGAGAACTTGAACATGCTTAAGAGCGGTGAAGCTGATTTGGGTCTGGCAGTGTCCGACTTTGGCTATTACGCCTATACAGGAACAGCGATGTTCGACGGAAAAGGTGAGTTCAAAGAGCTTCGTGGTATTTGCGGTCTGTGGCCAGAGCTTGTCCACTTTATTGTCACTAACAGCTCTGGCATTAACGCACTTGAAGATGCAGTCGGAGCTCGCTTGAGCATTGGCGGTGCAGGTTCCGGTACTGCCTACAATACTCCGATCATTATGGACGTTTTGGCAAATGCCAAAATCAACACCGATTGGAAACCTGAGTATCTTGCCTTTGCGGAAGCCTCTACGGCAATGCAGAATGGCCAGATTGACGGGGTAAACATTACAGGGGGTGTACCTACTTCAAGTGTAACCGAACTAATGGCCAGTAGTGTCGGTACTAAAATTTTGCCTTTCACTCAGGAAGACTGCGACAAGCTAAACTCCCTCGGCTATAGCCAGTTTGGTCTGTATACCATTGCTGCAAACACCTATAACAATCAGCCTGAGGATATAACAACTCTAGGCTACAAGTGTGAATTGTTCTGCACTGCTGATGCGGATGAAGAGCTCGTTTATCATATGACCAAGACCCTGTTTGAGCGTATAGACGAAATACGCAGCTCTCATAGTGCTCTGTTTACAATTCAGCCCGAGACTTGCTTGAATGGCCTCGCGGATACCCCGCTGCATCCAGGAGCTATTCGGTATTTTGAGGAGATTGGCGTTACCATCCCCGACAATTTGAAATGAATTAATAAGTGTGAATTGAACGACAGTTCTGGATTGAAAGATCAAACGTTATCTTCTGAGGAAGGTAAAAGTCTTTTTACCTTCCTCAGGAAAAAAGCAATAAGATTGACGGATACAACGTATTCGTTCGGGAGGTTTATAGGAGGATATGAACATGGCAAAAGGAGAGAAGAGGAAAAAGAAAAAATCAGGCGGAGTGAGGAAACTTGACGGTTCTTTAAAAAAAAGCGTCGCCATTTTCTGTTTTATTTGTTCCCTCGCATTACTTTATCTTAACTCGTTCAGCTTGATGATAACGGTGAAAAAGAATGCTATCAGTCTTGCATTTATGTTAGCTCTGACGTTTATTTTTTATCCAGCAACTCGAAATTCAAACAGAGAAAAGCCTACTTTATTGGATTGGATTTTAGCAACACTCAGCGTGGCAACGTGTGTGTTCATTTTTTCAAGCTACGATAGTCTTATTGCTAGAAACCTTGTTCCTACAGTACTAGAACTTGTTGCAAGTGCCCTGCTTGTCGTCTTGGTGCTCGAGTCCGTGCGTCGCTCAAGCGGAGTTATTTTACCTATTCTAGCAGTTATATTTATTATCTATGCTAGATTTGGCATCTACTTCCCGGGGATTCTCAAGCACAAAGGTTTTCTTTGGAGTAGAATTCTGACACGTTTAAGCCTCGCAGATACTGGAATCTGGGGAACTAGCTTGACGACGGCAGTTTCGTACGTGTTTATGTTCATTATGTTTGGCTGCTTCCTTAATAATTCCGGTACTGCAAAATTCTTTAATGATTTTTCGATTGCTTTTGCTGGACGCCTACGCGGCGGTCCTGCCCAAGTTGCCGTTATTTCTTCAGGCTTGATGGGAACGATTAGCGGCAGCGCACAGGCTAATGTTGCAACCACCGGCGCTTTTACCATTCCTCTAATGAAAAAAGTAGGTTATTCCTCTCGCTTTGCTGCCGCCGTTGAAGCTGCGGCTTCAACCGGTGGAATCTTAATGCCTCCTGTTATGGGTGCAGCTTCCTTTATAATGGCGTCGTTTCTCGGGGTTCCTTATGCGACCATTATGAAGGCTGGCATTATTCCCGCAGTACTTTATTATCTTTCGATTTTCTTCATGGTAGATCTTCGTGCCCGAAAACTTAACCTAACCGGTGTTCCTCCTGAGGAACTGCCGGATCTAAAGAAAGTCTTCAAGGAAACAGGGCATATGTTAGTTCCTATTGTTGTAGTAATTTATACGTTACTTACTGGATTTTCAGCAATTCTATGTGCGGTTTTTGGTATTGCCTCCACAGTACTGGTTAGTTCGCTCCGAAAAAGTACTAGGATGAGTCCTAAAGTCCTATTTGAAACGTTAGTCGATTCTGCAAGACAGTCTATTACGGTAACTACGGCCTGTGCGATGGTAGGAATCATTATTGCAGTTGTCGGTATGACGGGGCTTGGCCAAGTACTTGCTTTGAACATCATGAATATTTCTCAGGGGCATCTGTGGCTCGCCCTAGCAATGATTATGCTCGCTGCACTAATTTTGGGTATGGGACTTCCCTCTACGGCGTGCTACATTATTACTTCTAGTGTTGCTGCTCCTGCACTTGTTACTATGGGGATCTCGCCACTGGTTGCTCACTTCTTTGCCTTTTACTACGGATGTATGTCTGGTATTGTTCCTCCAGTTGCACTGACCTCCTATACAGCAGCGGGTCTTTCAGGCTCCAATCCTATGGAAGTAGCCGTTTCTGCTTTCCGATTAGCCTCTGCCGGTCTTATTATTCCCTTCATCTTTGCTTACTCTCCAATCATGTTATTGCAGGGCGATTTTACTCCTTTCGCTCTCGTAACAGTTATTATCTCTGCGATGATTGGTGTTTATTTCCTTGGCTGTGGTTTAGAGGGATATTTCAGAACGCCCCTACCCATGGTTGCACGCATTCCTTTAATTGGATTCGCCTTATGTTTGATTATTCCTGGTTTAGTAAGCGACCTCATCGGCATCGTTGGCGGTTCGGTTACCCTCGCGATAGCTACGTACTATGTAAAGCGTAAAACCAAAGTCCAGTCTCAGTGATGTTGATCGTGATCATTACTGAGGATTAGTACGAGCTAAGCTATAAGTGAAGTATAAAGAAACGCTGCAACTAGATATATCCAGTAGATGAAAAGTTGCAGCGTTTTTGTTTTTTATATTTCCGGTTTATAAGAATCTCGCAGCGATACTGAGCGATTGAACACGAGATGCTCATTCGTGGAGTCATGGTTATCTTCAATGAAGTATCCTTGTCGCATGAACTGATAACCAATTTTGGAATGCGTCGTCGCAAGCCACGGTTCCACAAAGGCATTTTTAAGGACGGTCAGCGAGTTAGGATTCAAAAGCTCATGGTAATCTCTCGTGTCTCCGTCGGGATCCTCGACAGTGAATAGATGGTCGTAGAGGCGGACTTCACAGGGAACGGCCGTTTCCTCGTCCAGCCAGTGGATTGTGCCGCGAACTCTTTCACCCGGAGGTGATGCGCCGCCGTATGTTCCGGGAATATACTCCGCAAACACTTCTGTTACCGTGCCATCGTCATCTTTTACACAGCCGGTACAGCGAATGATACAGGCGCCGCGGAGGCGTACGAGATTCCCCGGATAAAGACGATAGTATTTCGGAGGCGGATCTTCCATAAAATCTTCACGTTCAATGAGGAGATGACGCGAGAATGTGATCTCATGCGAACCTGCCTTAGGATCGTTGGGGTGATTGTCAACGGTGAAAGTTTCGCTTTGTCCTTCGGGATAATTCGTGATAGTCAGCCTTACCGGATCAAGGACGCTCATAGCGCGGGGAGCGCGTTTATTAAGATCTTCTCTAAGACAATACTCCAAGAATTTGACATCGACGACACTCGGCACTTTCGAGACGCCGTTTCGCTCACAAAAATCGCGTATAGCGCGCGGTGTGTAGCCGCGACGGCGAAGGCCGCTCAGTGTGGGAAGGCGCGGATCATCCCATCCGTCAACGAGTCCTTCTTCTACGATCGCGCGCAGCTTGCGCTTGCTCATGACGGTGTAATTGATGTTGAGTCGCGCAAACTCAATCTGACGCGGTTTGGAAGGCAGCGAACAGTTTGCGACAACCCAGTCAAATAACGGTCGATGATCTTCAAATTCAAGCGAACACAGTGAATGCGTAATGTGTTCAAGCGCGTCTGAAATCGGGTGGGCGAAGTCGTACATAGGGTAGATGCACCATGTATCGCCGGTGCGATGGTGTTCCTTATGCGCGATCCGATAGATGACAGGGTCGCGCAGGTTTAAATTGCCGGAAGTCATGTCAATCTTCGCGCGAAGCGTGTATCGTCCCTCAGGAAATTCACCTGCCCGCATACGGCGGAAAAGATCCATATTTTCATCAATCGGTCGATCACGCCAAGGGCTGTTCGTGCCCGGAGTCGTCAGAGTTCCGCGCGCGTCGCGCATCTCCTCAGGTGTTTGCTCGCAAACGAAAGCCAAACCTTTTTCGATGAGTTCTTCCGCATAGCCGTACGTTTCCTCGAAGTAATCCGACGCGTGATAGAAGCGGTCGCCCCAGTCATAGCCTAACCAATGAATGTCCTGTTTGATAGCCTTGACGTAAGACTCATCTTCTTTTTCAGGATTCGTATCGTCCATACGCAGATTGCACAGGCCGTCGTAAAGCTCTGCTGTTCCAAAATCAATCACGATAGCCTTTGCATGTCCGATGTGAAGAAATCCGTTCGGTTCAGGGGGAAAGCGCGTGTGAACTTTCAAGCCCTCAAATTGCCCGCCGGGAGCCATATCCTCATCGATGAAATCAAGGATAAAGTGCGAGATTACATTATCGGTTTCGACTTCTTCTTTTGGCGTAATTTCAGGATAATAATTCATTTCATTTCTTCGAGATACAGGTGTCATGGATATCCTTTCTTATTTGCCACCAAACTTCATACCGGTTCAGATACAACGTCCGACTCGTTAAGAAATGTGAGGGCGTTTTTTATGCGAGAGAGTGATTCATCTCTTCCAAGAATGACCGCAAGCTCTATGGCTCCGCCCGGCGTGATCGTTTTTCCGGAAAGTGCCAAACGCACTGCACCCATTATTTCGCCTTTCTTTCTGCTCTGTGTGACGATGGCCAACTCGAACAGATCGTGAAGAGATGATTCATCCCATGATGGAAGCATTTGCATATCAGTAATCAGCGCATCGAGAATCACGGCGGCCTTTTCAGCGTTGAGTTTAGCCCTTTTCAGTGTAAAAAGGTCGCGAGTATATGTCGGTGTCTCGACCATAAACGCGATTGTTTCGGGGATGTCTGAAAGGCGTGTCGTACGCTCTTTTAATACGTGTGCCAGCATCGTGGCATCGTATGGTTTTTCTTCAAATAAGGGATCGGCTTTTTCCTTAACCATCGCGCACCATTTGTCGTCCGGAAGGTTTTTGATGTATTGCTCGTTCATCCAGTTCAGTTTCTTATACGAAAACACTGCGGGCGCTTTATTGATACCTGAGATAGTGAATGCCGATTCCAATTCCTCTAACGTGAAGTTTTCACGGGTGGTGTTGCCCGGCGACCACCCGAGGAAGGCGATCATGTTGATGATGGCTTCAGGAAGATAACCGGCATCGATCAATTCGTCAAAACTTGTAGCTCCGTGTCGTTTCGAAAGTTTTCTACCGTCTTCACCGACGATCAGCGGAAGATGCACATAAACAGGAATCTCCCAGCCGAAAGCTTCGTAAAGCAGATTATATTTAGGTGTGGAGGAAAGATATTCGGATCCGCGCACGACGTGCGTGATGCCCATCAATTGATCGTCAACGACGTTGGCGAAATTGTAAGTCGGATATCCGTCAGATTTGATCAGGACCTGATCCTCAAGCGTTTTGTTGTCTACGATGATCGTGCCGTACACGGCGTCGGTAAAAGAGGTTTCACCATCTAGCGGCATCTTCTGGCGGATCACATACGACTCGCCTGCTTCAATCCTGGCCGCAGCATCAGCGGGGTCGATATCGCGGCAGTGACGGTCGTAACCGATAAATGCCTCGCCGACCTGTTCCTCATGTAATGAGGCGAGGCGTTCAATCGAACAGAAACAAGGGTACGCATCGCCTTGCTCTACTAGTTCGATCGCGTAACGGCGATAGGTCGGCAAGCGTTCACTTTGGATATATGGACCGAAGGGACCGCCGATATCAGGGCCTTCATCATGTTGCAGACCGCACGTTTGAAGTGTGTTGTAGATCGCTTCAACGGCACCGTCAACGATGCGCTCGCGATCGGTATCCTCAATGCGAAGGATAAAATGACCGCCCGCAACACGTGCAATAAGGTATTCGTAAAGTGCGGATCGCAGGTTGCCGATATGCATGATTCCGGTCGGGCTTGGAGCAAAACGTGTTCTTACAACGGCGTTTGCCATGGGCAGTATCTCTCTTTCTTAACCATAGATAGTTTGTTTCATCCAGTAGGCTGTCATCACATTGTATTACGGCGTTTATGCCGACATTTGAAACTCCGTCCATCATAGCATAGTAAGCGCCTTTTACACTGTGCTAAACTCATTAAGAAAATATTATTTGGAGGCACGTCTTTTGCGTGTTTGGTTACGTTCGTCCTGAAAAACCTGTCTTACTAATGCGTGATTTCGCGCTCTATAAGGCCGTGTATTGCGGTCTTTGTAAGTCGCTCGGTCGTCGATACGGTCAGATTTCGCGCGTAGCGGTAACATTTGACATGACTTTTCTTGCCATTGTGCTCATGGCTTTTGCTCCGGAAGATCCTAGCGTTCGAGAAGAAGGATGCATACTGAATCCCATCAAGAAAAAACCTATTATGGTGAATAACACATTACTTGATTACGTTGCCGATCTTTCGTGTCTGCTTGCTTACGCGTCGGCGCGCGATAATGCGCTCGATGATCAGCCGATCCGGGGTACAGCTGAATCTCTTCTTTTGCTTCGATCCGGGAAAAAAGCGCAGTGTCATCAGCCGGAGGCAGCGTCTTCAATCCGAAGCTCACTTAATAAGCTTTCCGAATTGGAGAAAGGAGAACCAACATTCGAAGCAGCGTCGGTGTTCGGTCGATTAATTTCTGAGTTGACGAAGATAGGGTTTGACATAGTTGCGCAATTATGGAACACCTCCGCGAATAAAAACGAGAACAAACTCTCAGCTCGGCAGGATGAAACGTCTATTTTCATATCGGATATACCGATGGAAGAGGCGATCGTCAATTCACGAGACGTTGTTACTGATGCGCTTCCTTCTTCACCTGATAATGTTCCCGACGATAGCCTTTCTTATTATTCATCGGATATGGCGATGGATGAAGAATTTTTCTCATCACAGGATCGTCTTCGGCAAGAAGCGTTGCCCTTTTCACCGGAAGATTCGGATGGCAAGGTTACCTCATTTTACCGATATATGATCGGTGATGCGATGTGCGCGCTCGGTCAATGGGTGTATCTCATCGATGCCATTGACGATCTGGAAAAAGATCGCAAAAAACAGAATTGGAATCCATTTCTTCGTTTGACCGGTGAGGAAGTCAAAGACGAAGCGACGACACGTCTTTGCCTCGCCGAGGACAAGATTGATCGCGGTTTTGCGCTTCTTCATTATCCGAGAATGGGCGCGCTTGTGTATAATGTGGTCGTGCACGGTCTTCCGAAAACGAGACTGCGTGTGCTCGCAGGCGAGAAATTGCCGCGAATCTGAGCGGGAGGATACTGATGAGCCGCAATCCTTACACTGTGCTAGGCGTTCCGCCTAATGCGTCAAAAGAAGAAGTACGCAAGGCGTACCGCGAACTCGTGCGAAAATACCATCCGGATCAATTTCAGGATGAACGTGCCAAGGAGCTTGCCGAGCAGAAAATGCGCGAAATTAACGCAGCGTATGATGAAATCACTCGCGGTAATCAACAATATCATGGACAACCTTGGGGAGGCGCTTGGGGTGCGGGGCAGAGTCCGCCGCAGCAGACGCATTGGCAGAATCAGTCACCTTATTACCAAAGTCGTTCTGACGACAACTGTTGTCAGACGATGACTTGTCTTTGCTGTGCCGACTCATGCTGTGAATGCATGGGCGGCGATTTGTGTCTTTGCTGCTGATGACCGACATGAACGATCATGAAAGTCGGCGATCGACGGCATTGTCGCTCACCTATGGCGGCATACTGGTCGCGTTGGCGTGGCTTTTTCTTATTTTGCCGGATGTTTTTCCAATAGGTCGCCTTTTCACATATCTTTTATCCTCGTTGGCGACGGTGGCGGCATTTCACATTCTCGGTAGTAGAGGAAGCGTTTTAGTGTATTTAGCGACGGGTGTACTGGCGTTCATATGGCCGGGGATTCTAAGAAGTCTGCTTTATTTACTGGGCGTAGGTCTTCTGCCCATTATGATATTGCGATTGCGCGACCGCGTTTCACTGACATCGTTGCGAATCATCGTCCATGCAGTGATGACAACTATCCTTATCGGGATGATTTTTCTTTTCGGGGTCGACCGATTGTTTAAACGGATGCTATGGGTCTCTAGGCGCGATTTGGTTTTAGTAGCAATACTTTTATTTCAAGTTGTGATCGTAATCTATTTTTATGTGTTCAATCTTTTTGAGCGTCTTTTTCTTCGGCGTATTTTACCTTATATCAGGCGACATAATTGACGTCATTCAGGGTGATAAAAAACGTCCGGACTTGATCGTAGGCCATGATCGGGTTATTCATCGATTTTGAGTTGTTTCAATGCGAGTGAACTGATGTCGAAAATAAGAAATTTGAACGTGAATTGGAAATTTCGCGTTTAGTTTTGTTTATCGGCGATAATCAAGTCATGCGCCGATTCCGCGATTTTTTCAAGACGGTTGAGTCTGCTCCAGTGGAATATGGCGGCAATTTGCCGAAGAACATAAACGGCCAGCATCAAGGAGAGCAAGACGCCTGTCGTAAAGATAACCGACGCGAGGTTGGGATTTTGTTGAATTTGGGTGATGAAACTGTTTATCGCGCTTTCTTTAGGCAGAATGTCACGGTCAGATCCTACAGGAACTTGAATGCGAACGCCGTTGAGCATTGTAAACGTCACTTGTCCTGTTGTTTCATCCCGCGTGACGGGGAGAGGGTAGGGGGCGTTGCCGAAATAGTCAAGCGTCGGTTCGAGATAAGTGTTATTTTTAGGATGCACGTATGCGGCATCTACAAGATAAACGAGATTGAAATATTCGCCATTGTCTGCTTTCTCTGTAGCGCCTGCATAAGGCTCGCCTTTACGGGCCAGTGTCGTCATCGTATAAAAGTTGTCAATTTCATCATAGAGATTAAGGATAGCGCGATCTTCGGTAGATGAATCAGTGTCGACCGCGATCACCGACAGAGGAATGCCATTTTTTGTTTTTCCGTAGTTAATCGATAGCGAATAACGGTTTTGTGAAGGGAAAAAAGCGGCTGCCTCAATTTTGCCGTCCGAAAGCGTGATCAAACTGCTCTCAGGTGATCGGAACGATGTGATGTGCTCTTGGTCTCCGCTCATAAACGTAATCAGCGGATTTGTTTCTTTGAATAATGCTGCCGCACGTGGAAGGTTTCGAACGGCAGAGACGAGCTTTGCGGTGTCCTGAAGTGTTGTGAGTACAGTTTTCGCTTTTACCTCATATTCTTCCGATGACGATTGATCTATATTCTCTGTCTTTTTGGAGGGCGTATTTTCTTCGGAGTCGCTGTTTGAAGCGTCCTTTTCGTTGCGAGTACCCGACGGATCAGTTGGGTCGAACGGAGCGCTGCTTGAATCGTTGCCCATTGTTTCAACTGAGTAAAACGTTGTTTGAGTCATCCCAAGAATTTGTGCCGTTTCCTGCATCTCGGTAAGAAACGCCTGGTTGGAGGGGGATATTTTGGAAATAATGGCGAGCGCGGCTGCGTCCGAATGATTAAAGAGCATGTGAAGAAGTAAAAAACGAAGTGAGAGCAGGTCATTCTCCTGAAAAACGATGTTATTGAAATTATGCTCTTCACGACTTCGTAAAGCGATTTCCTCATTGATAGTGATCATCGTGTCCGCGGGAAGCCGTTGTGTGGCAATGTAGAGGATCATTAGGTGTGAGATACCCGGAATCTCAAGTTTTTCGCTGCTCTTGCGATCAAAAAGATCGACATCATGCAGGCGCTCTTTAACTAAGACGGCCGACATGGTTGTTGACGGATTGAATCCTTCGTATATCGGCGGTTGTTCTTCATCTTCTTGATCAAGCGCAAGTACCGGCCATGCGGTTAAAAACATGCTGAAGATAAGAGCTATGGCAAGAGCCGACGCGAGACACACTTTGCGTCGTCTTGTACGATCACGCCAAAAAGCGTTCGGTTTAAATCTTATCTTACTTTTTTTGTTCAAGATGCTCATGAGTAGATCATACCATTTTCAAAATCAGTATAGTATCATGAGAACGAAAGGCATGACGGAGTAAATCTTAATGAAGAAAAAGAGCGTTAACATGTGCCGTGCACCGGGCGAGAAAAGAATGGGGTGCTTTGGCTTGCGTCTTTTGGCGTCTATTTTGGCGATCGTTTTTCTTCTTTCTTTGTTTGCCTGCGCTTCTAGTGAAAAGGAAACTGAGCAACTTGCCGATTACGGACAAGATGGAGCTACATTCGCACGGAAACTTGCCAAAGAATGTCCGCGGCGGATACCTTTTTCCAACCAAGAGAAAAAGGCGGCTCAACTGATCATCGAACAGCTTGAAACAGAAGGTTATGAGCCGGAACAACAGTTTTTTACAGTCAAAGACGCTGCGGGTGTCGAGCATACATCGTCCAATATTATTGTTCGTCTGAAAGGCGTAGGATTTAGGCGCTCGAAGACAGCACAAAAACGTCCTAATGTTCCGGATACGATTCGTGACCGTCTATTAGTGATTGGGGCGCACTATGACACGCCTTGGATTGAAGATGTATTTGACGCGGACGGACAGCCGATCCCGATCAAAGCTGACGGCATCCATGACAACGCCAGCGGCGTTGCGGCAGTTCTTACGGCAGCGCGTGTAATGCGTGAAATGACCCCCGGATATGACGTGACGTTTGTCTTTTTCGGCGCGGGTACGGCCAATTACGCCGGCGCGTCATATTTTCTTAAAACAATGTCAAAAGAGGATCGCGAAAGACTCGAATGTATGATGAACATCGGTCCCGTATACGCCGGAGACAAAGTTTATGCTCATGCCGGACAGAATTCAGTCGTAGGCGGCGAATTCAAAGATTACTTAAAACGTCGCAAACTTTACCAAGTGACAGACGTTTTCTTTGAGAATCTTCTTTATACACGAAATGGATACGCTGTCTACACGAACCAGGCCTCATTTCAGGTTCAGCTCGATAACGGACAGACGGCAATATTTCGCGAATGGACGACGAAACGTTCGGATCATACTCCGTTTGACGAAGCGGGGATCCCCGTTGTGTTCATAGAATCCGGCGACTACAATATCGAGTCGCTTGATGAAGTTGGACTTGAGAGCGTCAATCAGATGTTTCAGGACACGAACGGCAGACTCTCAGGAACAAACTGGGACAATACGAAAGTACTCGACGCGCTTTTTGAAGAACTTGAGAAGCTGAGCCAACATCAGGAAATTCCGCAGATCAGTACGATTAAGGAGACACAGGCAGACGGCCGGGTCGATCCTTCGACAACAATGCCTGCAAAAAAAGTGATCGATCGTCTGACACAGCGTGTGAACAATACGGCATTCGTCTTGGCGCATGTCGCGCGAAAAGGTCCGTTAGATTACGAATTCGCACCTTAAGGATGTATGCCGGGTTCACGAGTATGGAGCTTCGCTCTTAGTCCGTTGTGTGCCATGAATTAAAAGCAATTATAGGGAGGTAGATAGGATGCTTATCGATGTGAATTTATCGGTAGAGGCAGTCATGGCTGTGGCATGGTTTTCATGGCCGATTTTCTGGGGCATTGTACTCGTAGCGATGGCGGTCCTTGAGCTCTCGACATTAAATCTTGTTTCCATTTGGTTCGCGTTGGCAGCGTTGATCAGCCTTATCTCGGCCTTGTTAGGAGCCTCACTACCGGTGCAGTTTGTCATATTTGTTTTTTGCTCCGCAGTAGGATTTCTGATTTTTACGCTGTTGATCCGGCCAAAAATACAAAAAGCGCGAAGCATTCCGACGAACGCCGATCGTATCATCGGAGAGGAAGGTATTGTTCTGGAGATCATCTCGCCGCTTGAGGATACCGGTCTTATTCGGGTCAAGGGTCAAATATGGAGCGCGCGAACCGATTCTAAAGTTCCCATCGAAAAAGATGAGCTGGTGCGGGTGGTATCAATCCGCGGCGTCAAAGCCGTAGTAATGCCTCTACCTCTAAATGAATATAACCTTTCGGAAAAGATTGAAACACCCGAATCTGATGCGTAAAATATCGACGATCCACATAAGCAGCTTATTTGGGGAAGTATGTTGCAAGGTTTATTCGATGTTACAAAACGACAACACTTTTACCCCATATAAAATTAATAAGAAACTTAGTCTGATAAGCGCTTAAGCGCTATAAAAAGAAAGAGAGTCGTTTATGAGTCCGTTTGTTGTAATAGCTCTGACATGGTCTGTAGAGTGGATTCTTATCCCCATTTTAGTCTTGCTGTTGCTTATCCTTCTCATTCGAAATATTCGTGTAGTACCGCAAGCTAATGCTTACGTTATTGAGCGCCTCGGCACCTATAAAACAACTTGGCATACCGGTCTCCACGCAAAAGTTCCGTTCATTGATAAAATTGAGCGGCGCATTTCGTTAAAAGAGCGTGTCGCCGACTTTCCGCCTCAACCGGTGATTACACGCGACAACGTCACGATGCAGATCGATACGGTAGTTTTCTACCAGATTGTTGACCCGGTTCTGTACTGTTACGGCATTGAAAATCCGATTCTCGGTATCGAAAATTTGTCGGCGACCACGCTTCGAAACATCATCGGCGATTTGGAGCTTGACGAAACGCTGACATCCCGTGATGTCATTAACTCACGCATGCGTCAGGAACTCGACGAAGCAACTGATCCATGGGGGATCAAGGTCAACCGCGTTGAGCTCAAAAATATTATCCCGCCACGTGAGATTCAGTCGGCGATGGAGCGCCAGATGAAGGCGGAACGTGAGAAACGCGAGAAGATTCTCATCTCCGAAGGTGAGAAAGAAGCATTGATTCGTGTCGCCGAAGGTGAAAAAGAAGCTGCGATTCTTCGTGCCGACGCAAAAAAAGAGCAGGCTATTCGCGAATCAGAAGGTCAGGCGGAAGCCATTCTAAAAATTCAGGAAGCGACGGCGCGCGGCCTGCAGATGATCAAGGACATTAACGCCGACGAAGGACTGATCGCTCTAAAAAGTCTTGAGACGATGGCTAAAGTGGCCGACGGTCGTGCCACGAAGATTATCATTCCTTCTAAATTGCAAGGGCTTGCCGGTCTGGCCGTCTCACTCAATGAAATGATGAAAGACGATACAGACGCAAAATCACCATCCGGTGATACCGATGCGCGTAAAAGACCTAATTAATTAATCACAGGCGACCCGAAAGCAAAAATGCTCGAGTGGTCGCCTGTATTTCTTTTTCATCAAATATGACAAATCATAATCCCCGGACGTACGCTTCGCAAAAACCCGTTCGATCACTGTACGTGCACGTACCGTTTTGTCTTTCACGGTGCGCGTATTGTGATTTTTACTCGGTGGTGCCAAAAGATCGCACAGTAATAGAATCTTGGTATAAAGGGGTATTGCTGGAGTTGCGCAGGATTGCTGAAGAGGCAGCAGCGCATGGTGTTGCAATAGCACCGCTCGAGACACTCTATTTTGGAGGCGGTACACCGACGGTCGTGCCGGTTTCAATGATTGCAGGCATTATTCAAGAAGCCTCCTCTCTGTTTGGGTTGACACCGGAATGTGAAATTACCGTCGAGGCTAATCCGGAATCATTACTTCGGCCGACACCTACCGCAAAGGCACTTCGAGAAGTCGGCGTGACACGCATCAGTCTGGGTGCACAGTCGACTTCCGATAGGACGCTTCGTCTTGCCGGCCGTTTGCATTCCGCCGATGACACGGAAAATGCGGTGTTGTTGGCTCATGAAGCCGGATTTGACGTGATTTCTTGCGACTTCATTACCGGTCTCCCCGATGAGACCATAACAGATATCGATAGTGTGCTGAGCATGGTGAATGCATCGCCGCTCAATCACGTGTCTGTTTATGCTCTTTCTGTTGTATCGGATACGCATTTTGGCGCGCTTTTTAGAAAAAATCCATCGCGTTTTCCGGATGATGATGTTGAACGTCAAATGACACATAGGCTTGTAGCCGGTTTCGAATCAGCAGGTTTTCAACATTACGAAATCAGCAATTTTGCGCGACCGGGTGCAGAATCGCGACATAACACGATGTACTGGCAGGCAGATCCGTATTTTGCCGCAGGACCTTCCGCATCGAGCTATATGGGCGGCATCCGCCGCACCAATCCTCCGTCGATTAACAAGTGGCTCTGTCTCCTAAAAGATGAAACAGAGGGCCCTTTTGGCAAAGATTCGATTGATGAAATCGTCAATGAGAACTCAGCCCGCATTGAGACCGTAATCCTTGGACTTCGACTGACCCGCGGAGTGAGCCGAACCGTTTTCCTAGAACGTCATGGCGTATCGATCGACGCGCTTTTCTCAAAAGCAATCGAACCGTTAATAAAAAAAGGGTTGATCGACGACGATGATGAGAACATCCGTCTGACATCACGGGGATTCGACTTTGCGGACGAAGTGGTGCGCGCCTTTCTATAAGAAGAGTCCATTTCTGTTATCAACGTTATGTCTTAATTGTTCGAAATAATGTCACGATCCTCACAACGCATCAATTGACAGGCCATCGGCAAGGTGTTAAAGTCAAATTAGCACTCTAGGCCAAAGAGTGCTAATACGATGAAAGGCGCAAGTGTCATGGACGAACGGAAGAAAACAATTCTAAAAGCGATTGTAGACGATTATGTGGCTTCAGCCGAACCGGTCGCTTCCAAGGCGCTTGTTAAAAATCATAACTTGCAACTCTCTTCGGCGACCATAAGAAACGTTATGGCCGAACTTGAAGAGATGGGCTACCTTGAGAAGCCGCACACATCGGCCGGTCGTATGCCTTCAGACAAAGGATACCGGGCGTATGTTGATAATCTGTTGTCGGTTCCGCCGATTTCTCAAGAAGACGAAAAGGCAATTCGCGATTTTCTGTCGGTGAACGTCAACAAAGCGCAGGATCTGATAGAACGTACGGTCGAGTGTTTATCCAACCAGACGAATTTCGTCTCGGTGGCGCTCTCGCCCGAATATTCGGATTCCAGTATCGAGCAGATTAAAATCATGATGATTGAGCCCGGACGCGCCATTGTTGTGCTTGTGTTGTCGGCAGGTGTTGTACATGATCGCCTGATTCGAATTCCTGCGATGCTTGACGAGCAACAGCTCAATGCCATCGCGCGTTCCGTGGAACGTTGTCTTGCCGGAAAGAAGCTGGACGATATCACTCTGGTCATGATTTCCTCCGCGGCCGAGGGAACAGGTCTTCCCGATGCAATTGTCAATCAAGTGTTATACGAAGCCTATATCGCTATCAAGCAGACGGAGAAAATTGAAGTTTATATCGACGGTCGCCACAAGCTATTGCAGCATCCGGAATTCAGGGACGTTGAGCGAGCATCGCGTTTTTATAGCGTGCTTCGACAGACGCAGATGGTCGCCGGCTATATGCGCGATATTCAGCAGGAAGAAGAAGCCAAGCATAGAGCGGCCATACTTGAGCAACAAGATGACACCGCTGAAGGAGAACTTTCAGTGCGAAAACCGGCTTATATGGTGCGCATCGGACAGGAAATCGACATCGACGGTATGGAAAACGCTTCCTTCATCACGACGACGTATCGTATGGGCGGTCAGATTGCAGGCCAGATCGGCATAATCGGTCCGAAGAGAATGAACTACGGCGATATGATTGCTCAGATCAGTTTTGTTAACAAGGCCATGTCAGCTGAAGCACGTCGTCACTGCGGCCTGCCGCCCGAGGAAGAAGATGATTTCGCAGTGACTTCATTCAAAGTGCAGGACTAAAAGGCACAGTACATTAAAGTGTAAGCGCGCAGTCTGAAGGCGACGCGCGATCACATAAAAGACAGAAAGATAAAGAAGCGTTCAAGCCCATGCAACATGGTGCGAGACGTCGGATGCAAAAGGCATATTGTCCAAGAGTATGGATATCTGTCGTATCGCATCCTAACCGGTCATTAGAAAGACGTTTATGAGAAACAGGAAAGAAAAAGATCAGAAAAAAAAGGCGCGTTCGCAGGATAGCCTAAACGACGACATCCACGGTAATGCGTCATCTGAACAAGAGAAGATTCAAAAAGAGGAAGATCTGAAAGCCGATCGTGATAACAGCAAAAAGTTTACTGATAAGGTAAACGATGAAGCAGAGGATGTAGAAACTTCGGACGATACAGATAGTGAAGAGGAAGTTTCCTTTGAAGAGAAGCTTGCCGCACTGAATAACCGTTATCTTCGCGTTTGTGCTGATTTCGATAATTACCGTCGTCGTTCCGCTAAGGAGAAGGAATCAATTTATGATGACGGCATTATGGACGTATTACGCGAATTGATGCCTGTCGTGGACAGTATGGACGCTGCAGTGAAAGCAGCGGAAAAATGGGATGATGCGGAACATGGCAAGGATTTTGCTGAAGGAATGTCGCTCATCATGGATCAGTGGACAAAGGCTCTTGAAAAACTAGGCGTTGAAGAAATCCCGGGAGAAGGATCCACATTCGATCCCGGCTTACACCAAGTTGTGGCACACGTTGAAGACGACGCATATGACGACAACACAGTCGTTGAAGTCTATCGAAAAGGTTACGTAAAAGGACTTCGAGTCATTCGCCACAGCATGGTGAAGGTTGCCAACTAGTGTCTAAGATAGGGCTTTCATCGATTTTATGATGAAGTTGTTCGAAAGGCTATGACAATGATGCGGTCGGTGTGCGCCCGATCCGATGAAACTAAAGCGCACGATCCTTTGTGAATCAGCGTTGAGCATGAAGGAAAACATCAATACAAAAGAAAGCGAATAACAAGCGCTGATAAATAAAAATGGAACCCGTAACAAAAATAATCAGGTTATAAGAAAGAGGATAAGACATGGGAAAAATAATAGGAATTGATCTTGGCACGACGAATTCGGTAGTAGCCGTTATGGAAGGCGGCGAACCGGTTATCATCCCGAACGCCGAAGGCAGCCGTACGACTCCGTCGGTTGTAGCATTTACGAAAGATGGTGAGCGACTCGTCGGTCAAATCGCAAAGAACCAAGCGCAAAAGAATCCGGAACGCACGATTATGTCGGTCAAACGCAAGATGGGCTCCGACTTCCGCGTGCAGATCGATGACAAGTCGTATACAGCTCCGGAAATCTCCGCGATGATTTTACAGAAATTGAAAGTAGATGCGGAAGCGTATCTCGGCGATACGGTCACACATGCCGTCGTAACGGTTCCGGCGTACTTCTCGGACGCACAGCGTCAAGCGACGAAGGACGCGGGAAGAATCGCCGGTCTTACAGTGGATCGCATCATCAACGAGCCGACGGCGGCATCGCTGGCATACGGGCTCGATAAAGAATCAGACCAGAAGATCGTTCTATTTGACCTTGGCGGCGGCACGTTTGACGTCTCTATACTCGAAATAGGCGACGGCGTTTTTGAAGTAAAGGCCACATCCGGTAATACGCATCTGGGCGGCGATGATTTCGACCAGAAAATCGTCGAATGGATGAACGACACAATGAAAAAAGAGCAGGGTGTTGATCTTTCCAACGACAGACTCGCTATGCAGCGTCTGCGTGAGGCTGCGGAAAAAGCGAAGATTGAGCTTTCCAACGTGCTCACGGCAAACATCAATCTGCCATTTATCACTGCCGATCAGGATGGTCCGAAGCACTTGGATCTCCAATTAACGCGTGCGAAATTTGAAGCCATGACGGCTGATTTAATCGATAAGACCCGCATTCCGCTCGATGCGGCAATGAAAGACGCGAACCTTAAGCCTGAAGACATCCATAAGGTATTGCTCGTAGGCGGATCGACGCGTATTCCTGCCGTACAGGAAATGGTGCGTCAGTACTTCGGTCAGGAACCGTTTAAGGGCATTAACCCGGACGAGTGTGTGGCCATGGGCGCTGCGATTCAGGCAGGTATTCTTGCAGGTGATATTGACGACATGGTGTTAATCGACGTTACTCCGCTGACTCTCGGCATCGAGACGCTCGGTGGCGTCATGACAAAGATGATCGATCGCAACACGCGTATTCCCACCAGCAAAAAACGAATTTTCTCGACGGCGGCGGACGGTCAAACACAAGTCGAAGTGCACGTTCTGCAAGGCGAACGCGAAATGGCCGCCGGCAACAAATCGCTCGGCCGTTTCATCTTGGATGGCATTGCGCCTGCGCCTCGCGGCATTCCGCAAATTGAGGTCTCCTTCGACATCGATGCGAACGGTATTGTAAATGTTTCGGCGATCGACAAAGGAACGAACCGCGCGCAGCACATCACGATTACAGCTAGCAGCAATCTTTCGGACGCTGATATCGAGCAGGCCGTAGAAGATGCGAAGCGATTCGCTGAAGAAGACAGGAAGAAGAAGGACGAAGTCGACACGAAGAACCGTGCCGAGACGACCATCTACGAGACGGAGAAACTCCTGAAAGAATCCGGCGATAAATTCGATCCTTCGGAAAAGAAAGCCGTTGAAGATGAGCTTGCGAAACTTCGTTCAAGCCATGAAAAGGGAGATCTCGATACAATGAAGAACGATATGGCGTCGTTAAGTCAGGCCGTGTACAAAGCCTCAGAGACCATGTACAAAAAAGCTCAAGCCGAGCAACAGCCGCCGCAAGATCAACAGTACGGACATCAAGGCGGCCAGCAAGGCCCTACACCGAGCGGTCCGAATACCTATGAAGCAGATTTCAAGGATATCGGAGGCGACGATCACTAAACAGGGATCGGAAAACCATTATGAACATCCGCGAGAGCGGGCGCTCGTGTGCCCGCTCTTGTAGCGTGATAAGATAGAAACATCAAAATGAGGCCAAAGTGCCTTCAGGAGGAAATTGTGGCGACGAAGCGCGATTACTACGAAGTGTTGGGCGTCCCTCGCGATGCGGACGAGGACACGATCAAAAAAGCGTTCTGGAAGCTTGCGAAAAAATACCATCCCGACGTCAATCCTGACGATAAGGATGCGGAGGCCAGGTTCAAGGAAGCGAATGAAGCCTATGATGTTCTGGCAGATCCCGAGAAACGCGCTCGGTATGACCGGTATGGTCAGGCCGGCGTTGACGTGGATGATTTCGGAGGCATGGGCAGCATCAATTTGGACGATCTTTTTTCCACGCTTTTCGGCGGCTTCGGCGGCTTTAGCGGGTTCGGCGGTTTTGGCGGCTTCGGTTCTCGCGGAGCAGCACAACGTAGAACAGGTCCGGTTCGAGGCGCAAATTTGCGGTACCGCATGAATCTTGATTTCATGGAAGCGGCTTTCGGTGTTGAACGCGACATTTCCATAAGGAAGGCGGAGCGCTGTCCGGAATGTGACGGCACAGGTGCTGCCGACGGCTCTAGGCCGGTAACTTGTCCTGTGTGTCATGGTTCAGGTCAAGAACAGTCGTCCCAACAAACGATCTTTGGTCAAGTAATGACATCGCGGACATGCTCACGTTGTCAGGGGGCCGGGGAAGTTATCGAGTCGCCATGTCATCGTTGTGACGGCAGAGGCACTGTTATGCAGAATAAAACTCTCCGCGTAAAAGTGCCTGCGGGTATCGATGAAGATGAGATGCTGACACTCAGAAATGAAGGTGAACCCGGCAAGAACGGCGGTCCGTACGGCGATCTTTATGTTCAAATATCTATTCGACCGCATCCTGTATTTTCGCGTGAAGGCACTCGCACTTACTGTGAAGTGCCCATCACTTATGCGCAGGCAGCGATCGGTGAAGAGATAGAGATCCCAACGATCGATGGCGCTATGCGCTATACGTTGCGCGAGGGAACTCAGCCCGGTGATCTTTATACGATCCGCGGGAAGGGAATTCCTTATATCGATCACCCCAGCGCGCGAGGCGATCATACTTTTCGCGTGATCCTCGAAGTGCCGCGCAATCTTACGAATGAACAAAAGGATATGCTGCGCAAATTTGAGGCAAGTCTGACGCCTCAGCATTACGAGAAACGGCAACGATTCTTCGACAAGGTTCGCAATATGTTTTCCACAAGGAAAAGTTAATCATGCCATTTCAGGATGCTGTCGCCCCGATTGAGCTGATGTCGCTTCATTTGAAGCGACATTTGGCACTATTTGCTCCATCGACTCCGCCATTTGTTTTGATTGATGAGGATGATGGAAGTGCTTGACACCACATTTACGGTAATCGATCTTGAATGGAATTCCGCGCTTCCCGGCAGTAAGGCGCCAACACGTGAGCGGGATATGATGTTTGAGATCATTGAGATAGGCGCTATTCGCCTGTCATCTAGACTTGACGTTACGGGAGCATTTCACTCAAACGTTCGACCGGTACTCTACCGGCGTATGCACCGCCATATTGCAAAACTTACTGGCCGCACAGAGCAAAGCCTGCGTTCGGGCGATCGTTTTCCGGTAGTTTACCGCCAAATGCTTGACTTTATAGGCGAGAAGGCGATCCTCGCGTCTTGGGGTCATTCCGATCCCGAAGTTTTGAAATCGAATATTGAGTATTTCCAGCTTGAGAAACCGACATCTTGGCTCGCTCTGGATCTTCAGCAGCTTTTTTCGACGCTAGCTGAAGATACATCTTCCAAAGATCAACGCTCGGTTGAATACGCTCTGGATTTTTTAAATCTTCCCAAGGATCTTCCGTTTCACGAAGCGCTTTCTGACGCGCGCTATGCGGCGCGCATTTTTCAAGCGACGCTGGCTCCTTTTAAGGCATCTTGCGACAAATCGGCCGTTTCAATCTACATGGAAAAGATCCGGCCTTTTCTCTACGATCCTTGGGTTAACCGACAATACACGCAAACAGTGACGCTTACGAAAACGGATGAACCCTTAGATGTCTTGAAAAAAACAGCATTCGCCTGTCCTGCCTGCGACAATAAGCTCAAGATTATCCATAAGCCGTTGACATCGGGATGGCGTATCGTGAAGAAAGGGCGCACATGGTTCGCATTGGGGCGCTGTGTGACGCACGGTCGTTGTGAAATTCTGGCAAAACGAAACGGTACAAAAGAAAAAAGTTATCTTTCTGTCCGCGTTCGCATACCGCGGTGATCTATTTTCCGGCGAACGTATCTATTATTTATTAGTTTACCGGACGTTTTTACTGGCCGTTTTAACGTTTCCGACGGCTTTTTACTCCAGATTTTATTGATTTAAAAGTTTTTTCATTTTCCGCGTTACGTTTTCGAATATTTTACGTCTTAGATTATAGAGAGGTTCATCAGCGACACCTCAAACAAAAAGGTTTGTTTTTAAGGCTTTAATTTCAGGAGGCAACCATAATGAAAACGATCTTGATGTCAGAAAAAGACGTAAAACAAAAGGTGAATCATAAAGGAATGCGTCTTCTCGCACTGGTGCTAGTCATGCTCATGCTATTCAGTGTGACAGCATGTGCGCCGAAAGGGGAAAAGCCGCCGGCACCATCTGAAAGCAAAAAGTCCGACGTGAAGAACGATCAACCGGATAAGCCGAATAAGAAAACGCCTGATGTCAATCAGGATGACGTATTGAAGAAGATCCTTCTGGCAGCACCCGGAACGAAATTAGACAGTGTGCAGTACGACGATATTTCGGCATCGTGTCGTGCGGCGCTTTGGGGCTTCGCGGATAAAACGTCTCGTCTTGCGCTCGGGGACGAAGCAGGTAAAAATGCGCTCTATTCTCCGATCAGCCTCTATTATCCGTTGGCAATGCTTGAAGCAGGATCAGCCGGCACGACGCGTGAAGGCCTGCGCGACCTTTTATGTTTGTCCGATCAGGACATAAGCGCAGAGCTTCGTAAGCTTTACTCGCTCATGACAAAGGAAGATAAAGACAGTATCGAACAGATCGCAAATTCGGCATGGCTGTCCAACAACTATAAGGATGATCTCCGTCAAGAGTGGCTGGATCAGCTTTCGAACGATTATTACGCATCTGCCTTCGCCGTTGATTTCACCGATCCTGTAACCTCGGAACAGATGAATGCTTGGGTAAAGAAAGCCACACGCGACAAGATTGACCCGAAATTCGAGCCGGATTACTTTGATCCGTTAGTTATGTTTGTATTGATCAACACGCTCTACTACAAAGCAAGCTGGCGAACTTCTTTTGATGAGAAGTTAAATACGGAAGACACATTTCACACGCCGACTGGCGACGTGAAAGTCACCTTCATGAACGGCGGTTCGGGCGACGCGATGCACGTTGAAGGCGATCGTTGGCGCGCCGCACAGCTCAATCTGACGAGCGGTTTCGTGCGCTTCGTGCTTCCGGATTCCGGTGTCACGCCGGAAATGCTCTTAGAAGACGAAACGTTTTTACAGGATTTGCGAAACAGCGCTTGGCAGTCCTGTGAACTTGCGATCACGGTGCCTAAGTTTACCTATCGGTCGAGCATCAATCTTTTGGAAGCGCTTGAACCGATCAGCGTTATCCCGCTGCTTCAGAGAGGTCCCGATTTTTCCGGTTTACTGAAGGAAGAGTCGCTTGCAAATCCTTACGTAAGTAAAATAGCTCAACAAACTTTCATCGCGTTCGAAGAAGGCGGGATTGAAGCGGCCGCAATGACGCTCGTTGAAGTCTCTGACGAATGTGCCATGATGCCGATTGAGATCAAACTTGACCGACCGTTCATATACGTAATCGAGGACGACGCAGGTGCGCCGCTCTTTGTCGGAATTGTGAGAAATCCGCAAACTTTGCGATCACTCGAATAACCGTGTGTCACGGCTGTCACAACGGTGCGCGAGCGAATTATTAAAAGTTAATAGGAACGTGGCTGCGCGTCATGTGTGCCATACCAGTTACACGAGCTGCGTTTAAAAGTTTATAAGAACGTGGCTGTGCGTCACGGGTACGATACAACCGTGGCGCCGTCCACTTGAGAAGTTGATCAGCGATTTCTAAAATAAGAGAAAATCATTACTAACAATAATGCTAAAGAACAGGAGATATCCACGATGAAAAAGACCATGATGTCTGAAAGAAACGCGAAACAAAAGGTGAGCCACAGGGGAGCACGTTTTCTTGCCCTGGCGCTCGGCATGCTCATATTATTCAGTGTGACGGCTTGTTCAACGAACGGCGAAAAGCCGCCCACACCGTCTGAAAGCGTATCGCCCGACATAGATAAAGAACAACCCGATGAGACGGAAAAGAATACTCCGGATATAGAGCAGGATGTAGCATTGAAGAAGATCCTTCTTGCGGCACCCGACACAAAACTGGATAACGTACAGTACGAGGATGTTCCGGAAGCGTTTCGTGCGGCGCTCTGGAGTTTCGCGGATAAAACGACGCGCCTTGCGCTCTGTAATGATGCCGACAAGAATGCGCTTTATTCCCCGATCAGCCTTTATTATCCGTTGGCGATGCTTGAAGCAGGATCAAAAGGCGCGACGCGTGACGGCCTGCACGATCTGTTAGGCCTTTCTGAACAAGTCGGCAGCGATCAGCTTCGTAAGCTCTACGGGCTCATGACGAAGGAGGAAAAAGAAAGTATCGAACAGATCGCGAATTCGGCTTGGTTGTCGAACGAATACAGAGATCAACTCAGCCAAGACTGGCTAGATAAGCTTTCGCGTGATTTTTATGCATCTGCTTTTGCCGCTGATTTCAATGATCCTGCGACCTCGGAACAGATGAATAAATGGGTGAAGAAAGCCACACGCGACAAGATTGATCCGGAATTTACGCCGGAGTATTTCGGTCCTGACGTTTTGCTTGCCTTGATTAATACGATCTATTACAAATCGATTTGGAAGGGCTCCTATTTTGATGAGCAATTCAATACGGAAGACATATTTCACGCGCCGACAGGCGACGTGAAGGTCACCTTTATGAATGGCGGCTCAAGCGATGCGAAGCACCTTGAGGGCGATCGTTGGCACGCTGCACAGCTTGACTTGGTGAACGGTTCGATTCGCTTTGTACTGCCGGATTTAGGTGTTGTTCCTGAAATGCTGCTCGAAGACGAAACGTTCCTTCAGGATTTGCAGAATGGCAAATGGCGTCAGTGCGATCTGGCAATTGCAGCGCCTAAATTTTCCTACCGTGCGGACATCAATCTTTTAGAGGCGCTTGAACCGATCGGCGTCCGTGAGCTTCTTCAGGAAGACGTCGATTTTTCCGGCATGCTGAAGGACGACTCAATTCTTTTGGAATTGGCTGTCAGCAAGATTGATCAAAAAACCTTTATTGCATTTGAAGAAGGCGGGATTGAGGCGGCCGCGGCAACCGTCGTAGTGGTTGTTCCTACGTCAGCGCCGATGCCGGACGATATCGTTAAGATCACGCTTGACCGACCCTTTATCTACGTCATCGAGGACGACGCAGGTGCGCCGCTCTTTGTCGGCATAGTGAGAAACCCGAAAGCGTCGTGATCATACGACGTGAATTGCATGGCGATCATAGGACAGTTCAGAGGAGACAAAGCGAACTTTGAGTATTGCTTTTATCGACCATTTGAGAGGAAGGTGTTACAATTTCATGGATAAGAAATCTTTTTCGATAGGAAGAGTACAGTGTGATACATATCAAGCTGCCACTTTTCCTAAAATCCTGAAAGGGTTATACACCAATCCATGGCAGCCGATTTTCCGCCAACTGACGAGCACATCATTGCGCTCTTCCAGCAGCGTTCCGAAGACGCGATTGAATCGACGTATCAGAAGTACGGCGGTCTGCTCTTTCAACTTGCCTGGAACATCCTTGAGAATTACGAAGATGCGGAAGAATGTGTCAATGACACGTGCCTTGTGGCATGGAACGATGCAGCCGATGTGCGGCCGGGATCACTCAAGTCTTGGCTTTGCCGGATCGTTAGAAATGAGGCCATCGATCGCGTGCGTCACAGGGCATCGAAGAAGCGCGGAGACGGAAGCGTCAACGTTTTGCTTGATGAACTTGCCTTCTGTCTTCCGTCCGACAAAGATACGGCAAGAGAGTTGGAGCTGCGGGAGCTGGCATCTGCGATCAGTGCCTATCTTCGAGGGCAACCGCAAGATCGGCGTACCGTCTTTATACAGCGATATTATTTCGCATCAACCGCGTCCGACATCGCGGTTGAGCAAGGTATGACACCCGAGGCGGTACGGCAGTTGCTTTATCGAATGCGCCAAGAATTGAAAGAGCATCTTCAAAGTGAAGGGTATCGAGATGATGAACTGGAGTTCTGACAGCAAAAAGGATGAACGGAAGGTCAATCGAAGCGCTCCGGAATACCTTCGTTTGCATGATTCAGATCAGCAAGACAACGAAGCGTGGCCGATTTTTATGGCATTATCCGATCTGGACGATGATCTTTTGCGCGACGTAAAACCGGCTAAGAAGGCCTCTTCCGACGTAAACGTCTCTGAAATGAAACGTGCGCCAAAAGGGAAATTTTCGTTTTGGAACCGTTACCGCAAGTCTTTTGCTGCTGCGGCATGTCTTGTTGTTGCAGCAGGCATGGTCTTGATCCTCCGTCAATCAGGCTTGCTGAAGGGTATCGCAGATCGTCCTGCCAACAAAGCAGAAAATCAGCCTTTTGACATGTTGGATGAACCGAGTCTTGATTATTCCGATGGTCAGGCAAAACGTGATCCTAGCCTTGCAGTTGATTCTCTCGGTGAATCCGGCGGGATGGAAATCGATACAAACAGTTCAAACTTCGAGGCTGCACCGGAGTCTGCAGATGATAATAAAGATAATAGCAATCTAGATTCGGATACCGGTAAAAGTACTTATCAGCCGCAGTATGCGTCACCTCGCTTTGAAGATAAGATTGCCCTTTGGTTTGACCGGAATTTGTCGTCCGAAGACGTTGAACACGTTAAGAACCAATTTCCTGAGCCGAAACAAGCTGCTGATTATCCTCGTCTGATGCTGATGATCATGGGAGAACTGCCCGCGAATATGCCGCGACTGACTCTGGATTATGTCGAAACCGTTGTTAAAACCTTTGATCAAAACCGTTGCTACCATGTAACTACAGCCACCTTTCAATCCGAAATGGAGCGACAATTTAATAAGATCGCGGGTGCGCCCGATCAATTAATACGAGGAGCAGATCATCAGTTGATCTATTATCTTGGTTATGAATTAGAAGAGCAAGGAGAGGTCACGGTTGAGGAAGCTTTACAAGCGTTGAAAGAAGAAACGCGTGCGTACATTCGCATCGAGGGCCGTCAAATTTGGTACGGTGCCAAAGAAAGTGAGGCGGAAAAACTACTTTATTCTTGTATTTCCAGCGCACCATAACGAATAATGGCCTCTGAGACGATTTTTGTTTAAGACAAATGATCAAATGTGCCGTATGACAAATACCGGTCAACATCCGGTTTGATCGATGTCGAAGCCGTTTATGTCTGTCCTTCTTCCCATATCGTCATCCCGCTAATACAAACAGCACTGATCTCTTTCTTTTTTATGAATTTTCCTGTTGCGGTGAGTTGTAAATTAATACTATAATACGTACCGAATGGGCTTTGAGTGAGGTGCATCTTCACTCGACAGGAGGCTTTTCGACTTTAATATTGATGATTGAAGAATATCGGAAAAATTGCAAAGAGATATTTTGCTCACATCATGTGGACAGCAGAAAGGAAAATATAATGTTAGCAAAAGTTGGTATCAATGGATTTGGCCGGATCGGTCGACTAATTTTCAGAGGTATGGTTGAACAGGATCTTCTCGGAAAAGCGTTTGACGTTGTCGCAGTAGCAGACGTGAGTACCGATGCAGATTATTTTAGCTATCTGCTTACCTACGATTCAATGCAGCGTCGCTGGGATCGCGATGTAACGACTGAGAAGTCTTCGCCTGACCAAGGACACAACGATGTGCTCGTAATCGACGGAAAGTACAAAGTCCGCCTGATTCAAGCACAACGCAGCCCCGCGGATCTTCCATGGAAGGAGCTTGGTGTCGATTATGTTCTGGAGTGCACGGGAATTTTCAAGGATTATGACAAAGCAATCGGACACGTCAATGCCGGTGCGAAGAAAGTTGTTCTTTCGCAACCCGGTAAAGGTGACGTCAAGACGATCGTCATGGGCGTGAACAACAAAGAATACGATCCTGAAAAACACGTTATCGTTTCCAACGCATCTTGTACGACCAACTGCTTGGCGCCGGTCGTTCATGTTCTTTTGGAAAACGGTCTTGAGATCGAAAAAGGTCTTATGACGACGATTCACGCGTATACCGCTACGCAGAAGATGGTTGACGGTATTTCCGAGAGCAATTGGCGTCTCGGACGCGCAGCGGCCGTGAATATCATTCCCACGACGACCGGCGCGGCGAAAGCGGTCGGCGAAGTGTTGCCGAAGGTCAACGGCATTCTGACCGGGATGGCTTTCCGAGTGCCCGTGGCAACAGGATCCGTTGTTGATTTAACCGTTTTGTTGAAGAAAGATACATCAATTGAAGAGATTGACTCCATGATGAAGAGCGCGTCGGAGACTTATTTGAAAGGTATTCTGCAGTACTGTGATCTTCCGATCGTCTCCAGCGATGTCATTCATGACGGCGCGTCGTCCATCTATGACTCGAAAGCGACGCTCGACAACAATCTGAAAGGCGAGAAACGCTTCTTCAAAATTGTTTCATGGTATGACAACGAGTGGGGTTACGCGATGCGAACCATCGATCTGCTCCGTTACATGATCACAACTGATGCCGCAAAATAAAACGTAACGATTTTGCCTCAATATTAGATCTAGAAACGGCTGTGGAGCTGCCTATTGCGCTACAGCCGTTTTAACGTACGAATATATTTAAACGACACATTGGATTTCATCTTAGAAACCAATGCGCATACGGTATAATGACAATACAATTAGGATCCGACAACCGTTCGTCGGATTTTCGAAAGGAGTCCACAAGATGAAAATGGAGATCTTAGTTTTGGACATGGATGTATCCGATTCACTTAGATCGTCAATTGAGCAGAAACTTTCCAAGTTTAAGCGCTATTTTGACAATCATGGTCGCGGTGAAGTTAAACTTCAGCCGGAAGGCAAGGGAGTTCGCGCAGAACTGACATTTAAAGTGCGCACTCACTATTTTCGTTCTGAATCAGTAGCTGAAGACGCTTTGTCGGCGGTAGAACAAGCCATCGACCGTCTGGAGGGACATATCCGCAAATATAAATCACGCATGAAAAAACGCGTAAAAGATTACTCTTATATGCAGGCGTTTTTAGATGCGGAAGAACAGACACCGCCTTCGGAAGTTGATGAAGCGCCGCGTGAAGAATTTAATATTATTCGTCGCAAATCATTCCCAATCAGCGCGATGACGCCTGACGAAGCCATCCTGCAGATGGAACTTTTAGATCACGCGTTTTTAATCTTTTTATCGGACGAGACTGGGAAAGTTTGCGTCGTTTATCGCCGAAAAGACGGCGGTTTCGGACTGCTTGAGCCGGAATACTGAGAATCCCATTTACGGACGTTAAGATGCGGGCATCCTATGGGTGCCCGCTTATTAGACTAAAAAGATAACGAAAGGCATATGTGTGGCAGATCTAAAGATCACTCGTGATGACGTAAAACCAATTATTTTGTCGGAAGAGGCGATATTAGATGATCTCAATCCGGAGCAGAAACGTGCGGTGCTGACGACAAAAGGACCGCTTTTAATTTTAGCGGGCGCCGGTTCAGGCAAGACGCGAGTCATCACGTATCGAATCGCATGGCTCATCAGGCATCTTCAGGTGCATCCGGCACGTATTCTCGCGATCACGTTTACGAATAAAGCTGCCAACGAAATGAAAGAGCGTGTGTTACAGCTCATCGGCTTACAAGGGAGAGGAAGCTGGATAGGCACCTTTCATGCCATGATGCTACGTATTCTTAGAAGGCATGGAGAGCTCGTAGGTTATCGCTCTTCTTTCTCGATCTTTGATACTGCCGATCAGCGACGCGTCATGGCGGATGCGCTAAAAGCGCTCGGCATCAGCGAACGTTCCGTAACTCCTCGCGAAGCGCTGTCTCGAATCAGCCGCTATAAGAACGACGGGCTTAGCCCGGACGAAGTTGAGAAGAGGGGCGCTGCGGGCGTGTGGTACGATGCGCAATGGGCTCAAGTATACCGGCATTATCAGCAGATGCTTCGCGAAAAGAACGCCGTCGATTTTGACGATATTCTTCTGGAGACGCTGTATCTTTTTCAAAAACATCCTGAAGTGCTTCAGATGTACCAACGTCAGTTTCACTACATCCTCGTCGATGAATACCAGGATACCAACATCGTGCAATATGAGCTCGTCAAATGTCTTTCAGCAAAGCACCGCAATCTATGTGTTGTCGGCGATGATGATCAGTCCATCTACAGCTTTCGAGGCGCCAATATTCGCAACATTCTCGATTTTGAAAAGGATTTCCCTGAGTGTACGATCATTCGCTTGGAGCAGAATTACCGCTCAACCAAAACCATCCTTGCCGCTGCCAATCAAGTGATCGCAGAAAATACGGGTCGCCGAAAAAAGACCCTGTGGACGTCGCATGAAGAGGGCGTTCCCGTATTGATGTATCGTGCCTCCGATCATATGGATGAAGCGCGCTTCGTCGCGCAAGATATCGCGCGGAGGCTTCGTTTGCAAGAATGCGACGATAAAGAGGCCGATATTGCCGTCTTGTATCGTGTCAATGCGCTTTCACGCAACATTGAGACAGCGCTTCGCGAGATCGGCATCGAATACCGCGTATACGGCGGGACGCGCTTTTATGATCGAGCGGAAATCAAGGACGTCATTGCCTATATGACGTTAGTCGCGTCTCCTGAAGATGAGTTGGCGTTTCGCCGAGTGATCAATCAGCCGCGACGCGGCATCGGAGCCGTTTCACTTGAACGACTGGCGGCTTTTGCCGGACAAAACGGTCTTTCATTGCTGGAAGCAGCACGAATATCAGATCAAGATATTTCGCTTTCCCGTGTTGCCGGCCGTCTTAAAATATTTGTGACGCTGATCGACGAACTCGGCGTCGCGCTTGACCGCGACGATATCACGTTTGCCGAATGGATCTCTAAAGTTGAAGAAGACTCCGGTTTGGTCGCTTTTTATGAAGAAGCGATGGCGCGCCATGATCTCGAGGCGGCATCGCGTCTCGAAAACTTGCGGGAACTCGTATCGGACGCGATCGAATTTGAAGCCTTCATTCTCTCCGAACCGGAAGAGACAATCTTTATTGAGGAAGATGAATTAACCACACTTGGTCAGGATAACGAATCGACATCAGAGCGAACGTTACGCAATATTTTGATGCGTTTCTTGGAGCGTGCGGCGCTTTATAGTGATCAGGATAAAGATTCTGAGTCGCCGAAGGTCAGCCTGATGACGATCCACAGCGCAAAAGGGCTTGAGTTTGATACCGTCTACATTGCCGGTGCTGAAGAAGGTATTTTCCCGAATATGCTCGCGGAACAAGAACCTGACGGGATTGAGGAAGAACGACGTCTCGCTTACGTTGCTGTCACGCGTGCGCGAAAGCAACTGATTGTCACATCAGCAGTGTCGCGCCTTCTGTACGGCCATACACAATATAATCCCTTTTCGCGCTTTATGCTCGATATATCAGAGGAGTTGACTGATAAACGCGGTCTTTTCGAAGAAGAGACGGACGAGGACTCTTTCGGTATCGGATTCGGCTGGCATTTCGCAAAAGGCGCACCCTACGGAGCGGGTTTAAAGTCGAGTCGATCTCGATCGGAAGATGATGAGGACATGCCTTACCATGCCGTGACACAAAGCTTTTTTTCCACTCCTAAAGCGACGCCAAAACGGCAGGGATTGGATTACTCGACGCTCAATACAGGCGATATCGTACGGCATGTTACGTTCGGAGAAGGAGAAATTCTTAAAATTACGCAGACAGGTGATGACGCGATTCTTACGATCGACTTCAACGGCACCGTCAAACGGTACATGGCAAGTCAATCGACGCTTTCAAAGGTTTGAAAGCCATAGGTGAGGTGATGTCAATGTCGGATCAAGCCTTTTTGTCGAATATAAACGGTTACTCGCCGAACGAACCGAACACACAGGAAACGACCGATCCGGTTGATCTGCGCCAGTATGGCACCCAGGATGAACTAAGTACATCGGGTGCCGCGCTGCTTGATGTGTTGCCGCGCGTTCGTAAGGAAGCGCTGGAAAATCTGCAGCTTTCGCCCTACGCATCTCGTGCGGCGCAAAGTCGGGGACGTGTCCTCCCTGAACCGGAGTGTCCTGTCCGAACTGTTTTTGAACGCGATGTCGGTCGTATCCTTTATTCTTTACCTTTTCGCCGTCTTCGGCATAAAACGCAGGTTTTCTTCAATCCGCAAAACGATCACATCTGTACGCGCATGGAACATGTGCTTTACGTCAGTTATCTCGCGGAAACGATCGGAAGCAGCCTTGGCCTTAACACGACCCTGATCCGAGCCATCGCGTTGGGTCACGATCTGGGGCATCCGCCATTTGGACATACGGGTGAAGAAGTGCTTGATCGTCTTATAAGGAAGTGGCGCAATGGAGATACAGAACGACAGGTAGACAGCGATGTCGGTTTTCAGCACGAACTTCATAGTCTGCGCGTCATCGATGTGCTTTCGGAGCATCGAGACGGGTTCGGTTTGAATCTCACCTTTGAAGTGCGTGACGGCATTGCTTCTCATTGCGGAGAGAAATGGGGAGAGCGCTGTCTGATTCCTGATCGTCACAAGGGCCTCGACGATCTTATGAAAAGCGCCCTGGAGCATGCTATGCCCTCGACACTAGAAGGTTGTGTAGTCCGTATATGCGATCGGATTGCATATGCCGGAAGAGATGTTGAGGATGCGTCGCGAAGCGGTCTTCTCACATTCAGCGACCTCCCGAGCGATATTGTGTCAACACTGGGACGTAACAATCAAGAAATTACCAACACGCTCGTACGTGATGTGATCACAGAGAGCGACGGTCGCGATTGCATTGTGATGAGCGAAGAAGCGGGTGAAGCGTTGCAGGCATTGATTGAAATCAGCGTGCAGCGTATTTACAGGGCGCCGAAGGCAAAACGCTATGAGCGCCAAGTGAGCAATGTGCTGGAAGGGCTTTTCGAGTATTACATTGATCTTGCGATAAGCGGAAACCGTGATGACACAGGCGCCGCCGCAAAAGCATTTTTCAATTATCGGGATCGACATCCTGAAAAAAATGCCGATCCGGTGACGGTAGTGACGGATTATATTGCCGGTATGACGGATCCTTATGCCAATCGCATGTTTGCGGCCATTTACGGCGTGTAGACTAATGTCGAATGATTTTCGCGTTTTGTGTCTTGCAATCCATACGCGTTACCCTATATATGCCGAAAAGGAAGATCGGATAACGGGCATGTCGCGTAAAAGCATAAAAGTTGTCGTCTAGACACGGCATCATAGGAAAGGGGTTCAATCGTGGATACGTCTTTCTATGCGATGATTCATCGCATGCGCTACATCAATCGGTGGGGTCTGATGAGAAACACCGAATTCGAGAATATCCAAGAGCATTCGATGGACGTCGCCGTCATCGCGCATGCGCTCGCCCTTATACGACGCCTTTACTACTCAGACGGACGTCTGTGTCCTGAACCGAGCCAAGTTGCCCTGTTGGCTCTATTCCATGATGTTCCTGAGATCATAACGGGCGATATGCCGAAGCCGCTTAAATACCACAATCTTCCTATGGAGTTAACCTACCGTGATATTGAAGAGGAGGCGAGTGAAACGCTTCTTGCCATGCTGCCGGAGGAGCTTCAAAATGAGATCAGGCCGCTCCTTATTCCGGCGGAGGATGATCCGATGGTTAGGGAAGCGTGTGTTCTGGTCAAAGCGGCCGACTGTTTCTCCGCATACATCAAATGCCTCGACGAGAAAAAGGTCGGAAATCACGAATTCGATCGCGCCATCATCGAGATCGGAGAGCGTCTCGATGCTTTTGATCTTCCGGAAGTGAAGTGGTTTCGTAAATACGCCCTTCCGTCGTATGCGAAGAGTTTGGATGAGATCGATTTTGATTTTGCATAAATAATATTACAGTTGTAATACATCTTTGAGACATCGCCTGTGTAGACGCCATTTCCGTATAAGATTGTTCATTTTTCATGTAATATAATTAGATGTCGAGGTGGGCTTATTTTGAGAGAAATGAGCCCAAAATAATGTGGCAAGAAACAGTATGAAGTTTATAAAATCTAAAAAAAGAGCGACTTCAATAAAGGGAACGGCACGTCGAGCTGGTGTTTGGTTCGCCGTTATGTTGATACTGTTTTCACTTTTAATTACCTTTGTTTCTTCCGAATCCCATGAGGTGCAAGCGGCTCCTACAGTAGTCGAAGTGATCAATCGACGAGGATACGTCAAAACGGCCGCGTGGTTCAGGGCAGGCCCGACGACTCTCTCCGCGAAGCTGAAACTTTTTGACGCTTCTTCCCCTGTTGATGTTTATGAGTCAGTGCGCGGACAGCTTACGAGCGGTAGCGACCTCTGGTATAGGGTGCGCGACGTAAGAGGTGGCGGTGTCGGCTATATTCACGCGCCGCTTGTCATGCTTACCAACCAGCCTATTACAGCACCCGATGATCCGGTAACGACACCTGAATTTGAGGCATATCTGACAGAGCAGGGATTCCCGGAAAGTTATAAGCCGGCGCTTCGCAAACTGCATCAAGCTCATCCGACATGGGTTTTTCAGGCCTTTCATGCCGTTGAATACAATAATTCATCGAAAAAATTGACGTTTTCAAAAGCGGTCCAAGATCAATACCAGGCTGTTAAACGCTCGAATGGCGCTTATACGTCGCGAAGCTGTGTGCCGGGTTGGGCGCCGTTGTGTGAAGTTGCCTTTGAGGCGCCGCTTTATAATTTCAGGAACAACACGTGGGTGTTTATCGACGCCGGCGGATGGCGACCTGCCAATCGTGAAATGGTCGCGTATACGATGGATCCGCGGACGTGGTTGGATGAACAGCATATATTCCAATTTGAGCGTCTGTCGTACGAACCGAATGTGCAGAATCTGACGTTAATCTTCAACGCGTTAAAAGGCACGTTCATGGAATCGGATACGGAAACGTATCAGCCGCCGGTACCCTCGTCGGATCCGACCGATTCTGCCGCATCGAGCCCGACCGACCCTGCGGCACCTGATCCTACGGATTCTTCGTCGGATAACACAACCGATCCAACGCCGGAAAATATGCCGCTTCCCAGAGGATGCGTTGAGTATATCGACGATCAAGGTCAAACTAAAATCAAGACATACGCCGAGATTTTTATGGAAGCGGCGGAAATCACGGGTGTGAACCCATTTTTCCTCGTTCAGCGCTGCATTATGGAAGTGTCACCTCAAGGTGGTGGAGCCGTCAGCGGTACGGTTGCCGGCTATGAAGGGTATTACAACTTCTACAATATCCGCGCCTTTTCCGGCTCGGATCCGGTTCTCAACGGCCTTAAATACGCACGCTACGGCGCAACGAACAGTGGTCCGCTAGAGGTCGAACGCACAAGGTATTTTTTACCTTGGGACAATCAATGGAGAGCGATTGTCGGCGGTTCGGCGTGGATTGCCGACGAGTACATTAGACACGGGCAAGATACGCTCTATCTTCAAAAATTCAATTTAGCGGGCAGTATTTCGCACCAGTACATGGCGAACCTTTACGCGCCGAAATATGAGTCGGCGAGAACCTTTATTAATTATCTCGATCAAGGTGTGATAGAGACGCCTTTTGTGTTCAAGATTCCCGTCATGGCGGATATGCCGGCTGCATCATCGCCCTATCCTTCGATCAACGGCAATCGCAACAATTACCTTAAGTCTCTCGACGTGTCGGCCGGTACATTGAATCCTTCGTTTGATATGGAAACGTATGTCTATGACGTCGATGTTCCTGCGGGCACCGGCACCATTCAAGTGACGGCATCTGGCGTGTCCGGTACAAATAGCGCGATTAAGAATGCCGGTACGCATTCGCTCTCCGTCGGCACGAATAACATCGTGATTGAGGTGACATCCGAAAGCAATGAAACACGCACGTACACGCTTCGCATCACACGACTGCAAGATCCGCCGCCGGAAATCGTACTTGATGTTCCTGTTATACCGGACGTGCAGCTTCCGGATGGTGTCACCCTAGTCGATGACTATCAGATCACGGGTCGATTCCTGATCAACGCGTGGCCGGACGATGACCGCAATATCGCCAAACGTATCAAGGAAGCATTCGTGCTTCCTGCCGATATGCGTATCGAGATAACTCAGCGCAACGACAATCCCGTGACAGATGACATGGGTCTTGGCACGGGTGCGAAGATCAAGCTCTATAAGACGGGTGTAAGCGAACCGGTTGTGCTCCTAGAGTTAGTTATTTTTGGAGATGGATTTGGTGATGGCTGGATAAATTCCAATGATGTTTCTTCAGTGGTTGATTTTATGTACCGTGGAAGAAAACCTAGTGAGGCAGAGCTCATGGCGATGGATGCCGTACCGGACGGTTATATTAACTCAAACGATTATTCCGCTTTGATTGACTATATGTATCGTGGACGAAAGATTCCTCAAACGCGATCGACTGCCACGGGAGTTCAATAAAAGAGAGAAGGGGCTCAGCTTGTAGGTACATAGTGTGATCAAGATTGTCATGCATATCATGACGACAATACTATATTTGGATTAAGGTTTTATATGAAAAAAAAGTCGCGTGTATTCGTATACATACTTATTGTGTCGTTGATTATTACCGTCGGGTGGACATTTTCAGCGGCGGTTAGCGCGGAAGGATTAAAAAGACAGGTGACGATGAGTATCAGTGTTCCTTATCCTCATCAAGTCTCTGTTGGGAACACGTTTACAGTGACGCTAGGTTTCACGCCAAAAGCCCCGACGAGGAAATTTGATTTTCGAATATCGTATGATAATACGATCATTCAGCCGACTTCTTTTCTCAATATATCCAGTATTCCTGGCACTATTGTGGCGAGAGAATATAGCTCCAGTAACCAGAGCCAGAATATCTCTTTACATGGTGAAGTAGAAGATATCCCACTTACAATGGTTCAAGATGCCGTCAGAATCACGTTCAAAGCGACGAAAGAAGGGTCAACGATTATTAAGGTGATTGTTGCTGCGGACGGTGATTACAACACTATTTCTTCTTATCCGTCGCCACTCACCATTAACATCACACAACAAAAGACAGTGCCGTCCGCGACAACACTATCAACGACAACAAAACCCTCCGCGCCACCAAACCCAACGGTTACTGCAACAAAACCGGTGGTAACGATGACTACAACACCGAGTAGTACAAGTACCCCCTCGACCACACCGTTAACGACACCCTCGGTGACACCGATCACAACGGAACCGGAAGAAATACCGGATACTGTGGTTTGGACAGGGAAGCGTTATGACGGGGAACTGTTGAGTGTGCCGGAGTCGCTGCCTCCTGCGGAGCGTTTGCCTTCTTCTTTTAGCGCTGTCAAGGTTGAGCATGAGGATACAGAGATGGATGCGTTCCAATCGGAATCGTTACCCTATACGCTGTTTTGGTTGAAGGCGGAGGATGATAACGACGGACGCTTCTACTCCTACGACGATGAGGGCGGAGTCTTTGTTCCTTATTTTCGAAGTGAATGGTCGTCACGCTTTTTCACGGTAACAGTATTGCCGGAAAACGCAGTACCCGACGGATTTGAACTAACGACGCTGAAGGTGCGTGGAGAACGTGTGCCTGCGTACCGACTGTTGTCTGGCGCTTTTGTCCCTTATGAGGAGTACCGTTCAGGCTATGAAGAGTTGGATGTTCCATTGTCGACCTCGGGAGATGATCAAGATCCAAATACAACGGGTGTTGTTGAACCTTCAGAGAATTCTGTTGAAGAAAATGATTCGGAAGCGCGTCAACAAAGAGATGCCGAACGGTATGTCTTTGCTGCAGAAGGAACGGATCCCGAGCCAGCTGAAACAGAGAATAGCCGCCTAAACATTCCGATTCCGGATCCTCCTAAAGATACGGTGCTACTCGTTTGCCGCGTCAATGATTCGAATAAGAAGACATTATTTCTTTACGATACGGTGTATGATTCCATGATCAGCGTCGGAAGTTGGCCGGTGCCTGTGTGGGGGAGTTACCTTGAACGATCGGAACCTCCTGCTCCGAGTGTAACGGAAAAACCGACTGAAGAGACGGATGTGATGACAGTACCGATAGCACCGGTAGAAACAGCGGCATCAGAACCGCGTCTTGTAGCGCTATTCGGATTGTTGCTGCCACCATGGGTGTTGATCGTAAGCGTCGTTGTTCTGTTGCTTCTTCTGTTGGCGCTTGTCTTTACCATTAAATCTCTGCGCGCACGCCGTCGACATAGTTTTACGTATGAGGAAGATGATGACTACGATGCCAACGATGACGAAGATGAAAACGGCGTACTGTATATCAAGGGACTCAGGCGTGAATATGTTGCCAAGAAACTTGATCCTCAGAGCGATGATATTGATGTCTCTTCTTCATGGGCGGATCATAATGAGTATGAAGAAGACGTATTGACTGATTATCCGGAAGATGAATGGATTAAGGGACCGAATCTAATCGCTGATCTCGACGCTGATTCATCCGATGGAGATGATGTAGTGATTGCAGAGTCAAGTATCGCAGATGATCTCGACGGTTATCCTGATAAAGAAGATTACTCTTTTATGGCTGAATCGAGTTTGACGGATGATTACCTTGCACAGGAACTCCACGATGAGACACAAGATGCTGCGCACGACATGGCCGAACGAGATGATCAGGATTTTTATATCGATGATGAAAAGCCATTGAGTGCTCAATTCGGTTCAGATGAACATGACGCTCACTTTGCAGAAAACGATATCGAGGATGTCTTCGAAGAGCCTTTTGACGATCAAGACGCGTTTGGCGATGACGAAGAGCCTGCGGATGAATATGTTGATCAGGACGCCCCAAGTGTATCTGTTGATCATCGCAATATGCGTGAAGTTGATTTTCCCTCGGATGCTTCTGATATAACTGACGATGTCCCGCAAGAAGTACCTTTAATTGAGGATGCACATCATGTGAGGAGGCGTCCCAGTCCGGATGCGATTCGTCGTTTTCCTAATATGAGGCAAGTTTTCTTACAGAACCCAAGTATTCGTCAACCGGAGCCGGAAAGCGATGAACACGAGCCTTACAGTCGCCGCTTTGAGAAAGACCGGATGTATTTCGAAGAGGCTTATACGGATGACGACGAGATCTAACAACGATAACAATCGGAGCGTGTCGACGAAAAAAGAAGGGTTTAGGCGTTTCGGATTGTTTTTGCGTGAACTGTTTTTCAGTCGGGAATTTATCCGTTATTTTATCTCCGGCGTTGTTGCGACGGTAGTCAATCTCTTCGTTTTTACATTGATGAATCGCTGGCTTGGGCTAGGGCAATGGTATTTCTCGAATTTTCCGGCGATTGTCTTGTCGGTATTGACCGCTTATGTTCTCAACCGTGTCTGGGTGTTTCGCTCGAAGAGCGATATCAAGAGAGAATTTGTTCGTTTTGTTGGTTCGCGGCTTATGATTTCGCTCAGCGAGTACGTTATTTACCCTCTTTTTTACTATGGTTTCGGTGTTCGGCAGGAGATCATTCAGGGACTGACATATGCGAAAATCATTGCGCTGCTTTTTGTTGTGGTCGCTAATCGCGTGACGGGAAAACTATTTGTTTTCGGTGATGACCGCGAGGATTAGTGAATAACCTGTCCATAGTTGATCTTTCAGTTAAAGGTGAAGTACGCTTCAGTCATGGAGGCTTTCAAAAAAGAGATGACAGATACGACAAACAACTGTGCCGTTGATAAGACGGTTCGGTACAGCATTGAGCCCATGTTGCGCCGCGCAGGCGCGCTTTATGAAAGAATAGGTGATCCTTGGCGCGATATGAAGGTATTTCATATCGCGGGCACCAACGGCAAGGGGGCTATCACCAGTTATCTGACGCATATCCTTTGCAGCGCGGGATATAAGGTCGGGTGGTATACGTCGCCTTATTTAGAGCGTTTTAACGAGCGTATCCGAATTTTCAATGGTCTAAATGACCTGCTTCTTTTTGATAGAGATAAACCGATCGGCGAGATCCCCGACGAGACGATTGAACGCTTGATGGATCCCATTCGAAAAGCCGGCTGTGCCGTCATACGAGAAACCGGTGAACAGCCGTCACAGTTTGATTACATAACCGCGCTTGCCTTTTCTTGGTATGCGGAAGAAGAATGTGACGTCGTGGTGCTTGAGACAGGCCTCGGCGGACGACTCGACTCCACGAATATCGTGGAGCGCCCTTTAGCGTCGATCATAGCATCTCCCGGCTATGATCATATGGATCGCCTCGGAAACAGCATGGAAGAAATCATGTGGGAAAAAGCAGGCATCATCAAGGGCGGCTGCCCCGTATTTGCGTATGATCCCCGAGCATCCCTTATTTCAAAGGAAGACGCGGATACCGCGCGTGATGTGCTTGAACGCGTGTCACGCTTGCACCGTGCACCTCTGACATACTTGGGGTATGATGACATTACCTTGCTGACGTACAGCTTAGAAGGGCAGACGTTCCGGTTTAATCCGACCGGAAACGTTTATGAGACGAAACTTCTTGGTGCCTATCATCCGATTTACGCGATGCTGGCAGCAGAATCAGTTCGCGCAGCAGGACTTGCCGATGAAAAGGCGATACGGGAAGGCATTAAACGCGCGATCTGGCCTGGAAGGCTCGAGGTGTTGTTGCAATCACCGCTTTTTCTCCTAGACGGTGCCCATAACTGGCAGGCAGGTCTAGCTCTGGAGGAAACGTTGGCTCGGCTGACGCATGGTACAATACCCGTTGTATTTTTGGCAGGGGCGCTTCGCGACAAGGATTACCGCCGAATGCTACAGGCAGTGCTTCAATCGGATCACTATTCTATTGAAGCTTTTGTAGCGACAGAGCCGCCTAGTGAACGCCGTTTGTCAGCCTTTCTGCTCAAGGAGGAAGTAGAAAAACTTTTGGCATCGACGCATAATCGAAAGGCGCGCGTAGAGGCTGATTCTCATGTGGAACGGGCGTTGGATCTCGTGCTCCGGCTCGCCGGAGAAAAGAACGCCATTGTTTGCGTCTTTGGCTCGTTGTACTTGGCAGGTGAAATCAAAACACTGATGAGGTCGCATGCCGATAAAGCGATAAAAGCTCGTGGAAATGATCAGGAGGACCTATGACGGACACCGGAAATCGAGCAAAATCGAAACGTGATGAGGTGGATTGGGACGCGATTAAATCCCGGTTCTTGCCGATGGAAACGCTTCCTAAGGATCTTATCGCATCGCGAACTGAAGGTGAGCGTGCGCTGGCCGCGTTTAATCGCGCGCTGGAACAGTCAAAAACCGGGAATAGCGATGTGGCGATGATTGTTCTTGGCAAGCTGACGTCACGCTGGCCGACTTTTCTGGCTGCTTCAACGCTTTATGGGGTGCTTTTGGCAGAAGCACGACGCTATGCGGAAGCAGAACAACGTTTTGAACAGGTGCTGTTACAAGCACCGGACTCAGAAGACGCCAGAACGATTGAGTACTGTCGCATGGCGGTACGTGAAGAGCGTATACGCGAAGAGGCGCGTGATCGATCACGCAAAATAAAAGAGCAAAAATTAATGCCCGTTCGTGCTCGTATGGCAAGAAGCGGAATTCTGCAAAAGGCCGCTGACGACACGGGTGCCGGTCGAACACAGATGGCAAGCCGTCGCGAGCAGGAGAATGTGCTCAAGATGGGGGAGGACGATACACGTATGACTGCGCACGAGCGCCGACCTTTCACACGAGCGATTCGTGTATTGGCGATCTCTGTCATCGTGGTTGCGGTCTTGTTTCTGGTGTTTTATTTCGCGATTCGTCCCTCTATTTTGGCTGCAGAGCAGCGCAGGCAGCGCCTTGAGTGGCTGGAGCATCAGTTGACATCAGAGCAAGTCGATGATAATACCGCCCGCAAGATCTTAGAGCATTATCGCCGCGCGTTCTCACTGGATGACGCGTTGCAGCCGCTGCCTAAAAAGTAGGGAGAGCACTCATGGAATATTGGTGCACGCGCGGAGGGAAGCCGGTATCCGGCAAAGATGCGGTATTGCGCGGTTTGTCGGAAAAAGGAGGCCTTTATATTCCGTCGACATCTCCTGAGCCGCTGACGGATGATATTTTTATGACATCCGGATGGCAGGAAATAATGGCATTGTTTTATCATCGGTTTTTACCGGATTGGTCGCTTTCAGAGTGGGAACGCATTATCGATCAGGCGGTGCAACAGTTAAGACTGGATGACCGATCATTTGAATTTCCAATGCGTCCGGTTAATCGGTACCTTCCGCATCTTTATTTCTTTTTATCTGATGAATTACCGACGGCGTCAGTATATGACTTTTCGGCGGCGATAACTCAGACTCTGCTATCGTTTGAAGGGAAAGAAGACCGCATGAGACCTTGGATTGTACTTCTTTCAGATGGCGATGAAGCAACGGCGATGGCGCGCCAGCGTTCCTTTGAATCGGAAGGCCGGATGCTTCTTTTTATTCCTGAAAGTTGTCGACGGTCAGATGAAATCGGTGTTGCTTTGGCCGATCAGGACTTTATGTTGACGTTTCGTTCGAATTATGACGATGCTGCATCCATGATCCGTGAAGCGGCGTGCGATGTCGCTTTCAATGAAGAGATGGAGTGCGCAGGCTATCGTCCGTTGTTCATCACGCCGGGATATCTATTGACCGTATTGACATTTGGAGCTTTGGCTGCGGCGTCAATCGCTTTAATAATGCAAAGTCGTAAAGAAGCATGCAATACCTCTTTTTCCGGTCAACCAAGTGATCAACGGATCGATTTTGTGATAGCGGAGGGTCATCTGGCACTGCTTTCCGGTATTGCATATGCTGCAAGCCTCGGGCTGCCTGTAGGCACAGTCTATACAGGTGAAGGCGCGTTCGGTGTCTTGTCTAATCTTCTGCAAAAAGGCTTACACTCTGCAGCAGACGACAATGATGACGACGATGACGACGATGCAGACGTGTCGCTTCCGTTCAATTTAGAGCGCATACTCTTTGAAATATTGTCCCGCGACACGAACATGTTGTCATCTTGGGTCGAAGCGTACCGGGCAGGAGGCTCATTATCTCTTTCAAAGGAAGAAAAAAATCTGCTCTGTCAACAGATGGTTGTAGCCTCCTGTACACCTAAGCGAGCACAAGGCGTTATGATTTCAGTCTACGATCGGACAGATCATTTGATTGATCGTGGCACGGCGGAGGCCATCTCGTGCTGGGAAAACGATACTGAGCGTAAGGCGGATCGTGATACGTGCATCATAATGGCGCGTTCACCCTTGCTTGACGATGTATTTGCCTCTCGTGCTCTTTTCGGACGCAAAAACGTAAGAAAAGATCGCGAGCAAAATGTACGGCGTCTGGCCGAGGAGACGGATCTTCCTTTGTGGCCACTTCTTCAGGCATCGTTTACGTATCTAAAAATTCGTGACGCAGCATCCCTAAAGAACACCCTCACTGAGGAAGTGCTTGCGTTGCTCCAATAATTGATTTCACGGTTAACCGGAACTGATGGAAAGGAAAGGTGACAAGGTATGAACGACGGCGACATACGTATCCTGGGTTGTAACAGGATTCGAAGGTTTTTCATATGGCTCACTCTTTTCCTTTTGATCGGCCTTTTAGCGGCTCCGAAGGAGGTGCACGCGCTCGATCCTTATGGCTGGCCAACCTTTGAAGAAGTACAGATAAAGGCATATATCGTCATTGATGCCGAAACGGGCGAGACAATCCTTTCTAAAGACGCTGCAAGTCGGCTGCCGGTTGCGAGTACAACGAAATTGATGACGGCACTTCTGCTGCTTGAAGATCCATCTTTTGACCCTGAAAGAATGCTCGTAGTGTCCAAAGAATCGATGCGCCTTCCCAGTTCGGGAGCCGTAAGCATGCCCTTGATCGCCGGCGAACATATTCGAACGGTAGATTGTCTGGCGGCTATGCTGATTCGATCGGCTAACGATATGGCTAATGTGATCGCAGAAAATTATGGCGGTGCGTTCGGCGCGATCGATCCTGACAACCTCAACAATCCGTTGGAATCGCGACGGCGATTTATGGAGCGCATGAATAAGCGACTAAGCGAGCTTGGCGCACATGATACGCATTTTATGAATCCGGCAGGATTTGATGAGGAAAATCATTATTCTACTGCCTCGGATCTTACGATTATCATGCGTGAAATCTTGAAATATCCGCTGTTTAACCGTATAAGCAATCTCCAGCTTTACATGATGCCGCCCACCGATGCGCACAGTTCGGTAATGTGGGCGCCGATCAATACGACGAACGGATTGATTTATTACGGTGCACAAGGTCTTTCTTCCCGTTATTTCAAAGAGTATACAGGAGGCAAAACGGGATCAACCCTCGGAGCCGGTTATTGTCTCGTCGCCAGCGGGACGACGCATGATGACCGAGTTTTAATCGCCGTTGCACTTGGCTTAAAGCCGGTTGATGTTGATACAATTTTTGGACGCGCTTTGCCCGTTCGCGCGTTAATGGAAGAAGCCGCAAGTCGCATCGGCGCTCCCGAGATTGATCCCTTAACGACACGCCTCGCTGAACCGCTTCCTAAAGAGACTGAACCGACCGCCACTATTCCGGAAGAGACGGAAACGCTTGCCAAAACGGATGTGTCGAAGAACGAGAAAATATGGATACTCAAGCCGCCCCAGGAAGGACAATCACCTTTTTCAGGATGGGGCGCCGTACAAAAAGTGGTGATTGTGTTGGGAAGTCTTTTAATTGTAATGCTCGCCTTTCTTTCAGGATGGTTTTTCTCGTACCGCTATGAACGAAAAAACCGTCGCGACTGATCGAGAGGAGACGGGGACGATGTGAATAAAAACAATCTGAAGCAAACGGTATAATTGAAGCAAACAATTCAGAGGAAGCAGTTTGAAAATGTTTAATTTTCCGGCGATATGTATTGCAAATGGAACAGCAATATTGTTGTTGTCAATTATTTTATCGAGTTCAAAAAGGCCAATACGTCACGGATTTCTTGACGAAAAGCTTTACTTTGCGATGGTTATTTTAAATATTCTGCAATGCATTATTGAAACGGTTGTTTTTTTCATGGACGGTAAAATGGCCTATGGTTTTCATGCGTTGCTGATCGTTTTAAATGTCATTTTATTTGTTAATAACATTATATTTGCTTATTCCTGGACAGTGTATGCGGACTATAAATTGTTTTCAGATATAGAAAGAATAAAGCGGATATACCTTTTTGTAGCTATACCTGCTGTGCTGACTATTATCGGCTGCTTAATTAACTTAGCGACTCCCGTATTTTTTGTGGTTGATGAATTCAATATTTATCAAAGAACAGATTTATATATCATTCCATATGCTGTCACTTATTTATATCTAGCATATGGGGTTATTTTGATTTATTCGCATCGTAAGAAGGTAAATAAATATCTGTCTCTGCCTGCTATTCAGTTTATGATTCCTATTATGATTGGAAGCCTGTTACAGTTCTTCTTTTATGGATTCTCTCTCGTGTGGTTGGGCGTATCTATAGGAATGATGTCTTTATTCATCAATCTTCAAAATGAATCGGCTTACGTTGATGCGCTGTCGGGATTATTTAACAGACAGTACTTAAATAACATTTTATTGTTAATGGGTAGTAAAAAAGGGGATACTGCCGGTATACCTGCCGGAATTATGTTAGACATAGACGGCTTAAAGAGCATAAACGACAGGTTCGGACATACTATTGGAGATGATGCTATTTCTGAAGCTGGGAAGATATTACATACAGCTGTAGGCGATAAAGGCGCAGTATGTCGTTATGGGGGAGATGAATTTATCATATTAATGCATGTTAAATCTCAGAAAGAGATTATGGATATGATTAACAACATTTTAACGCAAGCAGCATTGTTCAATAAATTGGAAAAGAAACCTTATAAGATTAATTTTTCAATTGGTTATAGTACGTACGAAAGTAAACATGAGTCAACCGATGATTTCTTAAAGAAGATCGATGCTTCTTTGTATGAAGACAAGAAGAGAAGGATTCGAGAAGGAATATTTCCCGATAGAAGAGAATATTTCTGAAAGAATATGACAGATTAAAGATTAAGAATGATCTTGAGTCTTACGGCAAACGTGCCGGTCACCCGTCAAACGCATTTCGAGTGATATTTTTATCCAATATCTCTTTATAAGACCTCATAAGTTCTAACTGTTTCCCCTTTGACAGTACCGTTTTAGAATTGAACCTATAATGGCTGCGTAAAATTTCCAAGAAAGATAAGCTGGTTTTAGGAAGTATATCGTTGACAAACACACTCAATGGGTGTATTTTATACATAAGATGTTAAAGATGATGATACGAGAAATGAGAACAGCATTAGGAGATACCCAAAGCGAGTTCGCTGCAAGGTACAATATTCCTTTTCGAACCATCCAGAATTGGGAAGCCGGTGTACGCAAGCCTCCCGATTATATTATTGAATTGCTGAGTCAGCGTGTTCGGTCGGATCTTGCGAACCGCAGGACTGTTAACTTGCCAGAGTATGACCCTAAGAAGAGAGAGCTCCCAAAGAGGCGGGATTTTATTGGTTCCGTCGCATGGCTGAAAGCTGTGCAGGCATGCCTGGGGGAAGATATAGTATTTGCATTGGATCAAGCGCTCATGTGTCAGGGAAACTTCGGTGGTCGCAGCGATGAGCATGTCGTATGGGTCTACGGGGATGACACTGTTACCGATTACAACGGAGTAGTTATTCTTGGCAATCGGGTCAGTCCTTATGATGTGGAGCGGAAGAATGGTCTACGGTACACTAATCTCAGCCGCACAATTTCAGACGCGTTTGCCAATGAATTAATCCTAGATATGCAGGGTATCACCGAGGCTGTCAGCCGCTACTATTATGCCAACGGCGAAAAGTTTAACGGTATTTCTGTGCCCCCGGAGTATCAGGAAAGGTTTGAAAAGCTGGCGATAGAAGCAATTGAATACTACGAAGCATGGGAGACAGACTGATGAACATTTCAGCAGAAGAAAAGTTAATGTATGAAGTGATGAAAGCCATATATGCCAGCGGTATTCCGGTGAGTTTTAAAGGTTCTATGGTATTGAAGGCATATTTGCTTGAATCCGGATATTCCGAAGATACTCGTCATACTGTGGATATAGATGCGAACTGGAATTCAGATACCACTCCTACAATGGAGCAAATCGCGGAAGCCTTTCAGAAAGCAATAGACAGAGGCGACATTAATCTGACAGTAATCCCATATAGAAAGTACGGTGATAATAGGTCTGCGGGTTTTGAGTTAAGAGACAGCTCATCCGAAGAAGTAATTTTCACTATGGATGTGGATGTTAATCGTCCAATGGCTCTGACCAAAATTTACGAAGTTTCAGGCCTGCGTTTTCCGGGGTGTTGCTCCCTCTCAAATGATGGCTGATAAGATCTCTGTTGTCTCCTCGAATAAGATATTCCGCAGAATTAAGGACGTTGTTGATCTGTATTATATATCTCATGTTTGCGATTTTAATCGTGAAGATGTTTTACATATCCTTGAAAGCAACAGGAGAACACTTGGTAACTTCGACGGATTTCTCAACCGAACAGAAGATTTGAAACATTCTTACGAAAAATTCCGCTTTGCCGGAGGAGTAAATAAACCGGTATTTGAAGAAGTGTATCAGACAGTGAAAACCTTTATCGCCGACGTCATTTCTGATTAAAAAAAGAAGGGTTGTCTATACACAAGAATATTTTAAGCTGAATTTTGGTATATCTGTGAGGGCACCTCGCTTGTTTTGAGCAATGAGGCGGGTGCGTTTATTGATAAGCTGGGTGCGGCGGGGCACGAGGACGACAGCCTGTATGAAGTCCTGGAACTCTTGCAGCTCCATTCCAGCGGCGTTGTCACCGGGCGCTTTATGAAAACGCTGGCGTTCAAACCTGCTGGCAGCGGGATATTCATGGCTGAGTTAAGTAATTTCGCTCTATTGCGAACAATCCTATCACGATCAACGTAGATGGAACCTTTCACGTCGCGCCGATATTCGGAAAAGATTATGACGGCAGAACAGGCTATACCACAGATAAGGGGAACTATGCAGGTGTCGGTGAAATATGGTTCACACACGCGCAATATGACCCTTTCGCACAACCACACAACATTCGATCTTTTACCAATAAAAATGCACCTCCGATTCGTCATAGATAGTGAAAGGGGTTTAAGGCATGGATAATGAAAGCTTGAGAAACAAATTCATAGCTTTACAAAGTGGCGATAAGATAGCGTTTGAAGAAA
>JAAZJH010000008.1 GCA_012800435.1 Clostridiaceae bacterium
CTTATCTGGGTGAAGCCTGTATGGCATACGTCTGTGAAGAGGCCAGGAAACATGTCAGCGTGCCGATCATGAACTCCGGTAATCACAGTCCTGAAACGGCTCTTGAATTAATAAATTCCGGAAACTGTGATTTTGCGATGTTTGGTCGTCAGGCCATTGCCGACCCGCAGTTCCCCAATAAACTCATGGAGAACCGCCGCGAAGATATACGTCCTTGCATCATCTGTAACGAAGAGTGTATCGGGCGGATTTGGGGAAGATTTACTCAATTAAGTTGTGCTGTGAATCCGAAAGTCGGTTTTGAGACGTACATGAAAGTCGAAAAAACCGAGAATCCGAAGAATATCGTTGTCATCGGCGGCGGACCCGGTGGACTGGAGGCTGCATATACTGCAGCTCGTAAAGGTCATAAGGTCACCCTGTACGAGAAAAGTGATAAGCTAGGCGGTGTTTTGGGCGTTATCGCGACCGCTCCGTTTAAGAAGCGTATCCGTGAATTGATCGCTTGGTATGAGCGCCAGCTGGATAAACTAGGCGTTTCTATCAAACTGAATACGGAGATTAAGCCCGATGACGCGATTCTTGAGGCCGCGGACAGAATTTTCGTAGCGACGGGATCCTTGCCAATCGAATTGCCCATCAAAGGGATCAATTGTGAAAGTGTCGTCGGTGTCATCGACGCGCACGAGAATGGCGTCAAAGGTGAGAAGATTGTCGTCTGTGGCGGCGGATCCAGCGGTTGCGATATCGCATTGGAGCTCGCTATGGAAGGTAAAGATGTCACGATTATCGAAATGCTTGACGAGTTAGCGCAAGACGCGATGGCCGTAAACAAGTTCAGCATCATGAGGCTGCTCGGTGAAAATAACGTCACCATTCTTACCAATAGCGAAGTCATCGAAATCGACTGCGATGGTGCCACCATAAAGAAAAAAGACGGTTCCACAGAAAAGATTCTAGGAGACACCATCATCACTGCATTCGGCCAAGAGTCTGACACAGCAATGCCGGATGCTATGAGGCAGAAATACAATACAAAAACCACAGTCATTGGCGACGCCGAAAAGGTATCGAGGGCTGCTTCCGCGATACGTATGGGATTCTATGCCGCGATGGCCGTTGAATAATTAAAATTTCAGGAGATCTCAAGCAGGGATCTCTAAGGGACAACATATCATTCGAAAAAGGGCTATCCTCAAGAAGGCGATAGCCCTTTTATACGCCTGAGAGTTAGGGTAACAATTGTTTTTTTGCAAAAACACAAAATGATTCATTGTAACTGGATTGCAACTGATAACGTAGGCAAAACGTACCGGATATTTCAAAAAAAGGCCTGACGACAATGGAACGTGTATTTATTTTTATATATAATTTATATAATTGCTCATATATGTACGTCAGCATCTGTAAGTATGTCATCTTAGAATTTTGTGGCCTACCAGTCTTGTGTAAACATATGAAAGGCGTGGCTTGAATGGGAAAAAATAATTCCAACATCAAGATTAATTTGCTAAAGATCCTTGTGGCTCTCATATTGATCGGAGTCATGGTTTTTGCCGGCTTGCCCTCGAAGGTGGAGGCAGGAAGCCAAATCATTGGAATAACGGGCGAAGCGCCTCAATCCAACACCTTGGCGACGATATTCATCGTGTTGGGTGTCATACTCGTCATCATGACGATTGTGATCATCATCATGAGAAAAAAATCTGAGCAGGACAAAAAATAAAAGGACTAAAAATAAACGGACTAAC
>JAAZJH010000074.1 GCA_012800435.1 Clostridiaceae bacterium
AAGCCGAATTGATTGACTCCCATCTCGGCTCCCCACATCCATACAGGACGTGAAATCAATGCGCTGTATGGATTGTCATACTTGTTGAAGATGGATTTTAGAACTGAATATGGCCCTTTGATGTATTTATGCGAAGCCTCGATATACGGTCTGGTATTGAATTCCTCCACGGGATTCGCAGAATAATAGACTATTTGAAGTTCCCCGGGTTCTCTGTCGGAGTTTTTGCCGAAAAAAGAACGACCGCTACCATCCCCGCAAAACATTGCCACCGTATCACACATGGTCACGATCCTCCCGTCGAAAGCATGTAAAAACCATCGGTATTGTCAATACTATTTTTTCACTACTGTGCGATTTGTTCAAGCCGATCATCATGCTTAAGATAAGCTCTGTAAGTGTGCAATCTTAATTGTACTGCACTCACCACGAAAAAAGTCACTCTACCTTCGCATTTATAGCTGGCACTGTCGCCGACTCGCATCTCGGTCACGTATTTTCTGACGGACCGGAAGAATCGGGAGGTCCTCGTTGCTGTATCAACAGCGTTGCTCTGCGCTTTATCCCGCTCCATGAGATGGAACAAGAAGGCTATGCGGACTAATTTCAGAAATAATATTCCGTGATACTGAATAGCAATAAACCGGAACTCGCCGATTAATAGCCGGGAAACAACGGCGGCAGGAAAACGATCATCTAACTACCGCATTTCTTTATATCTGATACCTTTTTATCTGATCCCGTAATTCTCAAGGATATAATCCATATCCTTATCGCCTCTGCCGGAAAGATTGATGAGCACGGATCCTTTGCCCATCGTTCTGGCAAGCTTCATAGCGTAGGCAACGGCGTGAGAACTCTCGAGAGCCGGAATGATGCCCTCCATCTTGGAGAGTTCGAAAAAGGCATCAATGGCCTCTTCGTCGTCCACTACATCGTATTTAACTCTGCCGATGTCACGCAAGAAGGCATGTTCCGGGCCGCTGGACGTGTAGTCCAGACCGGAAGCAACGGAGTACACGGGAGCCGGCTCGCCGTTCTCATCTTTTAACATAATGCTGTTAAAACCATGCATAACCCCTTCTTCGCCATACGTGAGGCTTGCGGCGTGGTTGCCCAACTCAGCACCTTTACCAAGCGGCTCGATACCGTAAAGGTCAACGGGGTCATTATAAAAGCCTGAGAATATGCCTATTGAGTTGGAACCGCCGCCAACACAGGCAACCACCGCATCGGGAAGTTCGCCCGTCATACCGAGGAATTGTTCTCTTGCTTCAACTCCTACTACATGTTGGAAATCACGCACGATCATGGGGAACGGATGCGGACCTACAACAGAGCCGATGCAATAGATAGAGTCCTTGTAATCCTTGGAGTATGCCATAAATGCAGCGTCGACTGCTTCTTTCAAGGTCTGCAATCCGTCAGTTACTTCAATGACTCTCGCACCGAGAATCTTCATTCTGGCGACATTAGGAGCCTGTTTTTTGACGTCCACAGCACCCATGTAAATGTCGCACTCAAGTCCGAAGTATGCGGCGGCAGTCGCAAGAGCGACCCCGTGCTGTCCCGCTCCGGTCTCGGCAAGGACCTTTTTCTTTCCCATGTATTTGGCTAGCAGCGCTTCGCCCATACAGTGATTAAGCTTATGCGCTCCCGTGTGGTTTAAGTCCTCACGCTTTACATAGAGCTGGACACCGGTGCCGATTTTATCGGACAGTCTTTCTAAATGAGAGATTGGTGTCGGCCTGCCTTGAAATTCCCTGCGTATGCGACGAAGCTCGCTGATAAATTTTGTGGATTTACAGATTGTATAGTACGCTGCCGTTATTTCATCCATGGCAGACTGCAATTCAGGCGACAGATAGGAGCCGCCGTACTTGCCAAAATAACCGTTTGCATCGGGATAGTTTTTTAGGTAGGTATCGAATTCTATATTTTGAAATTTCATTTTATTTTCCTCTCAATCAGTTTATTCTCCTCAATCAGATAAATTTGGGTAATTTTTTTCGTTCGTTTAAAGTACATATAGTGTTAATCACCATCGTTTCATCATCATACTCCTTATCTCTTCAAAAGAGGTAAAAAATCTCCTATCTATAGATTGTTTCCAAAGGAGCTTCGTAAAAGTCCTTAAGAATGTCCTGCTCAGTAATAATCCTGCGAGCAATCAGAAAACTTGCTGCAGCAAAACCATGTAACAGATCGTGCCGCCACCGATGCTTAGCAGAGGCTGCCGTTTCCAAAGGTGCAACAAGGAAACGACAGCGAGTGATATCAGTTCAGGGAGAAAACCATGAGGTTCGGAAACGTAAACGTCTTTCAGACAATAAACAACGAGCATAGCAACGGATGCAGAAGGGAGCACATCGCTCAAACGTAACAACCAGTCCGGTTTTTTTCTGCCGGCAGGAAAAAGAAGAAAAGGAAGAAAGCGAGTTGCGGCTGTTCCTACAGCAATTACGGCAACGAGAATCAGATCGTGAGTATCAGGCAAAGTGTTCGTCCTCCTTTCGCCGTTGTAAAAGCAATAACAAGCTGACAGCGATGATGACCATGGCTATGATTAGAAAATAGTCAATACCGAACACAATTCTGGAGACAGCTGTGGCCACGATTCCGATCAGTGCAGGAGTATGATCCTTTGTCTGCTTCCACTGTTCGATAAAAATCACTGTGAAAAGCGCAGTCATGGAAAATTCGATTCCTTTGCTGTTGAAGGGAAGTACGCTTCCGAGGACATTGCCGATAACTCCGCCTGTGATCCAATAGATGTGGTTCAAGAGCGTGACCGTGAAATAATATGCTGTTTTATTCTCGTTTTTTACATAAGGTTGGCTGCAAACAAGGGAATACGTCTCATCGGTTAAACCGAAAATGAGATAAGGTTTAAGCTTGCCCGTGTCTTTGTAACGTTCCAGTAACGATAATCCGTAAAAGATGTGCCTCGCATTAACGAGAAATGTTATCAGTAATGCTGTTAGAGGCATTACCTTTGCCGTAAGCAAGGACACGGCAACGTACTGCATGGCGCCGGCGAAGATAAAAACGCTCATAAAGAAAGAGAATAACGGAAAATAACCGGCATCGGACATTAAGACACCAAAACCTATGCCAAGGACAATATAAGCGGCGAGAATAGGCAGAGTATCAATGAACGCGGTTTTCAGTACTTTACCTTTGATTAACATCCGCATATGCCGATTTGCTCCTTTCTCCAGAGTCGTTAGTATCAATTTATAGTTACATATTTATACAGGAATCGTAATTCACAATCAAGCTAAAACATATAGCTAAACAGGCTTGAGAGCAGGTCAAAGTGCCGATGCTTTTAATTGACCTACCATAATTGGTAGTTGTTAAGCGTTTGTCGCAACCTTTACAATGAACAAAGGGAAGACTTTATCTCATAGGTTGGAGGAGGTGCGATATCTTTCCGTCACGGATGTTCTTCTGCAAAATCTGAAGCGTAAAGAATCGATGAATCCAAACTGAGATAAGCATTCGTGCTCATTTTAAATCGTCATTGGAAAGGAGTTTTCGATGCTATGAAAAAAGCGATTAGGGTTTTTGTCATTTTGCTGGCAATATCACTGATACCGCTTGCTGTGCAAGCACAATCCGGATCACAGCCGCATCCTGATCCTTATAGCGGTGATTTATCCAATTATGAAGGCAAATGGATCATCAACGGGAAAACGGAGGAGGACACGAATTGGACACTGGAAATATCAGGTGACAAGTACCATTTACATAATGAATATCAGGAATTTAAAGGCGATATTGTTTTTACACCCGGGAATAAGGACTTTGGCAGACCGGATATCCTGTGGTTAGATTTTGATCCCAAACTTGGCATTGAGATCGTGCTTGAAAATTTAGCCGGCGGCCTGATCGACTTCAGCGGACAGGGGCTCGTCTTTGTAAGACCCGGCAATTACGTCGAATTTGACGAAGATGAAGAATGGCTGGACTACTCAAAAGAAAAAATGGTCGGCGATTGGGTAATGGATAAGATGTGGATATCTCTTCCTGAATATAATTATATGATGCATCTTACCAACGAGGATATCATGGCAGGAAGCATAACGGGAGATACGCGATTTATCTTGAGTTTTGATGACGGGATCGTTTATCAAGTATCTGAAAAGCTTGAAATTCGTGTTCCGATCACCCGTTATCGAAAATTCGGGCGCTATGCCGTGTATTTCGAAAACCGGAATCCGCTTTCACCCTATCTCTATGAATTTGTCGCAAGCGTTGTTCCGGAAGAATGGGGAGGTGAATACGCGGGACAGATGGTCATTGATGCATATCCCTGTCCGACTGATCCCACCAGGGTTATTATTTATTTTACTTTTACGCAAATTACAAGTGTTGATCAGGTTGAGGGAGGTCATTAACTATGAAAAGAGTCATCACGCTGATATTTTCGCTATTTATTCTCATAGGTGCAGCTGCCTGTTCTCCCAATGAACGATCTCCCGAGACCTCGTCGAAGACGGGGGACAAGGAAACGATATCCGGCCAGACGGATAGTACAAGCACAGAAGATTTTCAGGCCGGGATTCCCGAGGAATACCGCTTAAAAATCAATGCTCCCGCTGATTGGGGCGAACCTCTGCCGACGTCGGAATACAACATTGATTTTCCCTTATTCGGCATTAACGATGTTATGGATCCGCAGCAGCCAAGTGACCAAGAACCGGTCATCTTGCCTAAAGTCGGAGAGCTTTTTACCGTCGAAGAGTTGGAAGCGTATTTTGGCATGAACATTAAAGTGGGTGATGTTCATCCCATAGAGAACTCTGATGGTG
>JAAZJH010000009.1 GCA_012800435.1 Clostridiaceae bacterium
ACGACGCGCCGCGCTACATGGCGGCCATGCAGGAAGCAGGCGAGAACGCTTGGCAAATTGGCGAAGTGTCACATTGGGACGGTATTTCAGTCAGAGTCATCTGATTTATCCGTTCAATCACCCACACGTGTAATCAGATCCTCTTGTAAAAGCGGGCATCCTTAAGTGCGCACGTTTTTACAAAGAAATCGGCAACCGGTCAGCAAGCCGCTCACAGATGGCGGTTTGTTTGACTGACTACGCCTGCGAAAGCGTTTCGCACACCGCATTGTCTTTATACGACACGAAGACTGAACCGGTGAAAGGCGCTTTTTGAACCTCGGTTCTCTGACAAAACAATGAGAGCGAGCCGTTGGACATACATTAGCCCCGTTTCGGCGGCGCAACGTAAAAACTGCGCCCGTGAAAAATACTTTGCGACCCGGCTCGTCGGACAAGAAGAAAAAACTAAACCAAAACAAGTTGTTTGGAAAGGACAGTTAAACACTATGAAGAAAAAAAACACATGGATGGTAGCTCTCACAGGGGTGATCCTCGGCGCGGCAGGTATTCTCCTGATGCTGAAAGGCAACCCCGGTAACATGGGCTTTTGTATCGCCTGCTTTTTACGCGATACAGCAGGCGCCCTAAAACTCCATCAAGCACCGGTCGTGCAGTACGTGCGGCCAGAAATCATCGGACTGATCCTCGGATCTTTTCTCTTGTCGCTTGGAACACGCGAGTATAAGGCACGTGGAGGATCATCTCCGCTGACACGCTTCGTTCTCGGCTTCATCGTGATGGTCGGCGCCCTCGTATTTTTGGGATGCCCGCTGCGCATGGTGCTAAGAATGGCGGCTGGAGATCTTAACGCTTGGATCGGCCTAATCGGATTTGTCGCCGGCGTAGCTATAGGTACGGTCTTCATCTCGAAAGGATTTTCTCTTGGAAGAACGTACAACCTGAGACCGTTTGAAGGCGGAATCCTGCCCGTCCTCCAAATTGTACTCTTTGCGATGCTCGCCTCAGGTTCAACACTTCTCGTCGTCTCTGAGAAAGGGCCGGGCTCCATGCACGCCCCTGTCGTGCTCTCCTTGGTCTTGGCCATCGCTGTCGGCGCACTCGCCCAGCGTTCAAGAATCTGCCAAGCGGGAGGATTCCGCGATCTGTTTATGCTCAAAGACATGCACCTTTTGTGGGGCAACGTCGCGATTGTTGTCGTGGGCATGATCTATAGTTTGATCGTCAATAAGTTCAATTTTAGTCTTTACCATCAGCCTGTAGCGCACAGCCAGTGGCTTTGGAACATCCTCGGTCTTCTGATCGTCGGATTCGGATCCGTCCTGCTCGGCGGCTGTCCGATGCGCCAGCTTGTTCTCACCGGAACAGGCAACGTCGACTCTGCGATTACCGTCCTCGGATTCATCGTCGGTTCTGCGTTTTGCCACAATCTCGGCCTCGCGTCCGGAGCAGACGCCTACGAGGAGGGCACCAATATCGTAACCGGCGGCGGCACAACCGCCAATGGCCGTGTCGCGGTGATCATCGGCATCGTTTTGCTGTTTATCATTGCCATCGTTTACACGAAAATACAGAAAAAAGCGGCCGGACGCTAAGCCTGCGCTTTGTCCGTCCTCCTTACAGACAGAAAGTGAGTTTTAAATGAAAACTGTTGACGCACGCGGGCTTTCATGCCCTGAACCGGTTCTGCTTTCAAAACAGGCAGCACAAGAAGGCGAATTTCCCTTTTGTGTCCTTGTCGATGACATCACTCCTTTTGAAAACATCCAACGTTTTGCCGCAAATAACGGTTATACGATTGACGCAAAAGACAAGGGAAACAACGAATACGAAATCATCTTTACAAAGTAACTAAACATATTAGAACCGTACCGGTGTTTTCAACAAAGCGCCGGTACAGTTCAATAATTTCAGGATTTTGCTATGAAAATATCTTCAAACACATCCAACGACTCTGACCTGCAGCAGCTTTTTGTAGCAACATTTTTTACCCACTATGGCGCCATTACATTTTGTAAGACTCTGCGTGACATGGGCGATCCGGAGGCGCGTATGATTCCCGCGCCGAGAAGCCTGTCCGTCTCTTGCGGATCTGCCGTCATCTTTTCTATTTCATTCAATCCTGATACTATGCCTAATGAAGACACTGAAGGCGTTTTTCGAATCATAGGCGATGATGATTATGTCCAAATCTATGAAAATTAAAACACCGCGCGAGCTTCCTCCCGTCAACGAAGTGATGTGTGAAGAAAAACTCGTCACCGCTCTTCAGATACATGGGCATGCTATGGTGCTTCGCGCCGTTCGCAATGCACTATCTGAAGCGCGCGAAGCACTGCTTATAACAAGTGACGATCCGGCAACATCAACGATTTCTTACTCTATGGACGATCTTGTCAATAAGACACTAGATCAATTGGAATTATGGTCAACGCCCCTCATTCGACATGTAATTAACGCGACCGGCGCCATCCTGCATTCCAATCTGGGACGTGCACCTTTGGCCCCCTCTGCCGCAGAAGCCGCCTACAATGCGGGACGCGCATACAGCACGTTGGAATACAATTTGGAAGAGGGCACGCGAGGAGAACGCACTGCCGCCGTAGAAATCTTGCTCAAACGTCTCACCTCTGTTGAAAGTGCTCTGGTAGTTAATAACAATGCTGCCGCCGTTCTTCTCATTCTCGCCACGATCGCACGCGGGCGCGAAGTGGTCGTGTCGCGCGGCGAACTTGTTGAAATCGGCGGATCATTTCGCATACCGGAGATCATGGAAGAAAGCGGCGCAACTCTCCGAGAGGTCGGCACCACCAACAAAACGCATCCGGAAGATTATATTCGCGCCATCGGTGATGAAACAGCCGCTATTCTAAAAGTCAACCGAAGTAATTTTCGCATGGAAGGTTTTACCGAAGAAGTAGACTTAGATAAGCTTGCAACGATTGCCCATCAGTACGGTCTCCCTCTGATTTATGACTTAGGAAGCGGGTGTCTGAGCCGTACTCTTTACAATCGCATATGCGAAGAGCCGCTCGTTCTAGATGCTTCGGCGTCTGGAGCCGATATTATTTGTTTCTCAGGAGACAAACTCCTTGGCGGACCCCAAGCTGGCATTATTATCGGTCGTCGGCGTTACATCGAAGTGATGCGGCGTCATCCGCTTCTTCGCGCGTTCCGCTGTGACAAAATGACGCTTGCCGCATTAGAAGCAACGTTGCTCCTCTACTTCAACCCTCAACGCGCGCACAAGGAGATTCCGCTGCTTGCAATGGCACTAGCTGATGAAGATATGCTTGAAAATCGTAGCATCTCTTTTGTAAACGCTCTAAATGAGGCCGACGTTCCCGCCTCTTTACTCAATGAAAGCTCTATTATCGGTTGCGGGTCAGCGCCAGGATGTAAACTTGTGACACCCGTCGTCGCGATCGATCCAACCTGCGCTCCGGAACGCTTTACGCCGGACGAACTTCTCAGTCAACTTCGCAAGGAAAGACCTGTTGTGATCGCGCGCGCCGGACATGAACGAGTGTTGCTCGATCTTCGCACCGTTTTCCCTGAAGAAGAAGATGCTCTTCTTCAAAGGCTTTTGAGCATTCTTGTGTGAGGCGACCTGTGTATCACGTCATCATCGGCACGGCAGGTCATATTGACCACGGTAAAACTGCGCTTGTACGCGCGTTGACATCACAAGATCCCGATCGCCTAATAGAAGAGAAAAAACGCGGCATCACGATCGATCTCGGTTATTCCTGGCTTGAACTTCCTGACGGCACAAAAAGCGGCATCGTAGACGTGCCCGGCCACGAACGATTCATCAGCAATATGTTGGCGGGCGCAGGCAGTATCGACCTCGCATTATTGGCCGTCGCTGCCGACGAAGGTGTCATGCCTCAAACGATTGAACACATCGGTATCCTTCACCTTCTCGGCATCCGACATGGCGTCATCGCCCTGACTCGCTGTGATCTTGCTGATGATGAGTTGAAGATCCTTGCTGAAGAAGATGTGCGCACACATACGCGCGGCACCTTTCTTGAAAATGCACCGCTCGTTCAAACCTCCTCTGTCACCGGCGAAGGCATTGAAACACTCCGACAGATACTTTTTGACGTCATCCGGCGTACGCGCGCGTCGAATCTTACCAGAGCTCACCGCCCTTTTCGGCTTCCTATCGACCGCGTTTTCACGATGGATGGATTCGGCACCGTCGTTACAGGGACGGTAACGGAAGGGATAATTCATACGAATGATAAAATCGCACTCTACCCGGGCGAAAAACCGTTGCGCGTACGTACCATTGAAGTCCATGAGCAAACAGAAGAAACAGCGGAAGCGGGACAACGCGCCGCTCTCAATCTCCCCGGAATACAGAGGGACGAACTTTCACGCGGCTCAACGCTTGCTGCGTTCGGCAGTCTTTTCGCATCTAACAAGCTCGATGTCACGCTTCATGCCATTCGCGGAGCGCGTTTTTCAATTAAGAATAATTTACGCGTTCACGTCTACCTACTTACCGAAAGCGCGCTCGGACGTATTATACTTCTCGATCGCGACCGTCTTGACGCAGGCTATCAGGCATTGGCGCAAATTCGGCTTGAAACGCCGCTTCATGCGCGCTATGGCGACCATGTTATTGTGCGTTTCTATTCGCCGGTAGAGACGATCGGCGGCGGTCGTGTCATTGACCCTCTTCCGGCGCGACGAAAACGATACCATCCGGACAATGCACGCACGTTTTCCGCCATGGAAAGAGATAACCCCGAGGATCGCCTTTTAGAAGCCATCGTTCAAAACCGAGATCCTTTCGTCGAACTGAAATTGGCGTACTACCGCGCCGGCATTGGTCTCGGCGACCAAGCACGCTTTCTTGAAACACTGATCGATACCGGCAAAATCGTTAAACTGAATGAGGAAACGGTCATCTCTGACAAGCAACTTAAGTCACTCGGCGAAAAGGCTCGTATGTTGCTCGAACAATATTACGAAGATCAGCCGCTTGAACATGGGATGCGGCGAGAAGAACTGCGCACTAGATTGCTTCCTAAAGATGATATCCGCCTCTCCGATCAAGTCATCGCAAAACTCCTTGAAAGAAAAACGCTCGTCGAACAAGATGGCAGTATCACGCTCCCGGGACGTCACATTGAATTGAATCAAGACGACATCCGAGCGCTTAAAGCGATTGAGATGTTCTTTATAAAAAATGCGTACACCCCTCCTTCAACGGATACGTGGCTCGATGAAAACGTGAATCCCCGAGAAACATGGCAACGCGTATCTTATCTTCTTCGCCAAGGAACGCTTGTGCTTCTGACATCGCAGATCATCATGCATCGCAACATGGTGAATCAAGCTCTGGAGCTCGCGTTACGTTCGATTGAACGCGACGGATCACTCACACTTGCCAACTTCAGGACTCAACTCGGTACAACTCGCCGTTACGCAGTCGCGCTCTTGGAATACTTTGATAAGATAAAAGCAACGCAAATGAAAGGCGATGTTCGGGTACTCGGCACGGCATCTTCAGAAAAGCTTCTATGACCCACGCGGCGATCACCATACTATACTCCACGGATCATCACGCATTAGAGGCGCGCGTCTTCGATGAGATGACGCGCATGACTCATCTGTGGCCTGATCGACGCGGTTTTCTTATCGTTCCCGAACGCATGAAAGCCGATACGGAGCGCCATTACCTCGAAAGCGCTAAGGCGAACGGCCTCATGATGGCTGAAATTCTCTCCTTCAACCGCTTCGCTACACGTCTTTTCTCTGAAAGCGGCACAAATGCTCAAAAAGTGATTTCAAAAGCCGGAAAGGCCGTCATCGCCCAGAAATCACTACTCGACCGCGATCTTCCGTTCCGGCGTTTTCACCGCCTTGCCGGACGCCCGCGCTATGCGGCGGAACTCGTTCGCGTCCTTGGCGATTTTCAACGTTACGGTATTGACACCTGCGACCTTTACCGTGCAGCCGGCAATGACACTGCCAATGCCGATGCCGCGACTTCCGCGACTACAGAGGAGCCGGCATCGGTTGGCTCCGATTTGACTCCTGCTGATAGAACCACTGTAATAACGGATGCCGCCGAAGCGACGATATTCTCCGGTGCCGGCGCGACACGCGACAAATGTTTCGATTTCGCACTTCTCAAAGAGACGATGGACGACGAGTTTTTGCGCCGGAACCTCCTAGATCCCGATACGACGTTGCCAAGACTTGCCGCGCTTCTCAACCAACGACCGCATCCTCCCGCCCTTTCTTTTCTCGAAAATTCCGCGCTTTGGATACTAGGCTTCGGTACAACTCGGAACTTCACATCGCAGGAATTTGATGTGTTGCGCGCGCTTGCCGCATCCGTTGGACAGCTGACCATCACCGTCATGGCAGATGACCAACAAAAGGGTGGAGAACTTGCCTTTCGTCACGGGCGCGACACTCTAAACACCCTCACCCTTCAATTCCCTAATGCTCGTCCGGTTCGAGTACCATTTAAGGAAAAACGATCTCCCGCCATTCGTCTGGTTCGTGCCGTCAACACACAAGAGGAGACGCGTTTCGCCGCAGCCGAGATCAGGTCTTTGCTGCTTGGATACGAGCGAATTGGTTATACAAACGGCAAAGAGGCGAACGTGGGCGCTTCCTGTCCTGAATGCGGGCACACAGAAGGCGCGTCTTCGTCGCATGAGAAGCCGTTGCGCCGGCGCGATATCGCGATCGCGCTCTCCGGCGATCCGGGTCTTGCGGAGAAACTCCATCAAGCATTGCTCGACTACGGCATCGACGCTTATCTTGACATCCGCAAACCCCTGATTCAAAGTTCTTTTCTTCGATCATTCATAGCCTTTTTACGCCTCACAGCGTACGATTTTACGATGAATGACCTCATGGCCTACTATCGCTGCGGTTTGTCGCCTATTGATGAGAGGACGATTGATCTTTTTGAAAACGCTGCGCTCGCCGCCGGATGGCGCACTTCACGCGACTTTCGAAAGATTGTCTCCCTTGATCATGAAAAGATATGTCATGTGTTTGCCAAGAGCGGCATCGCTCCATCTGATTGGGAAAGCGTAGCGACAGCGCTCCATCACATCCGTCAACTGCTTGAAAAGACATCTGCGATGCGTCAGGCACGGTCTGGCAGCGCCAAGTGCGCCTTCCTTTTGGATCATCTTTTCAGCACATCTGAATCGCTAGACGTGAATAACGACCTCGCGGAGCGTGTTGCCGAAAGGCGCGATACTCTCTTGCAATATGGGCGCGAGGACAGCGCCATTTTGCTTGTTTCTTCGTGGAACGCCACTGTCGATTTTCTCGTTGAGGCTTCCGAGATTCTTGGGAATACACGCATCTCACAGGAGTCGTTTACGCGCATGATGGAAGCAGGTATTTCCGGACTGGAACTTTCTTCCATCCCCACAGGTGCTGATCGGATTCGTGTAGGGACATTGGAACAAATCGCAAATTGGCCGTGCCGCGTCCTCTATATCCTCGGAGCTACGGCCTCATCCTTTCCTCCGGACGCCGGACAAGAAGGATACCTGCGTGATGACGAGCGAGACTGGCTCTCATCTTTTCTTGGAAAAACATTTCCCAACCGCAAAGCAAGCCTCCCCGCCGAGCAGGCTTGGTTGGTGCGCTCGCTCCTGTCGACAGCGAAGGACAGCGTGTCGCTTTTTTCCCCGACGCTTGGCGATGACGTCTCATCCGTTTTTAATGAACTTGAAAGTTTAGCTGAAGCACAATTAGTCGTATCCGAGCCTGACGAACATCCCGATATACGTTGGAATGCCCTTATACCGGCCACACGTCTCCTTCGAAGAAACAGAACCGTTCTGCCTTTTTGGCGACTGACTATCGAAAAGAGCATAGCCGCTCAAGTTCAGGGACATGGAGAACCTTTCGATAGGGACGCTACCGCTTCCTTTTCTGAAGATGAGAATCGGCCGGATGCTATGCCAAAAACACTGCAGGAGCGCGTCATCTCGTTGCCTCCGTCTTTCATCCTCAACGCTATGACCAACAGAAGAGGAATCAGTATCAGTCTTCTTCAGTCCTTTAATCAATGCCCCTTCGCGTTCTTCATCAATACGGTACTTGGTGCGAAAGAACGTACGATCGCCGAGGATGCGCCCAACTTACAAGGGGAGCTGCTGCACCGTATGGTGGATTTGGCTGCATCGGATCTCGTTAAAGCATTAGCACGTGCCGTCAACACGGATGAAGCAGAAAAGGTCGCAAATTCTTGGCGAAATGCGCTTCAACAAACTTACCCTCGTGAACTCTATGATCGCGCCGCAAAGACGCCGGGATTCGGGTGGTATCGCCAATCGGATCTTGCTGCCGGAATCGGAGAACGTATCGCTTTGCACGCGGCGGAGACACTGTTGGTGATGGACACTTTCAATCAGGCCTCCGGTTATCTTCCGAAAGCGCTTGAGGTTTATTTCCCTCAAAGCGATAAAAATCCGCTGACTATTACGTCAGACGGACAATCGTTCGTCCTTCGCGGACTGATTGATCGCGTAGACGCGAATCCGGCAGGCAACATTCGTCTCTTCGATTACAAGCGTACGGGCAAACCTTTCTCGTGGTCAGGGCTTTATGACGGCACTGATCTGCAGCTTCCTCTTTACAAGGCAGCCTTTGAAAAAGAATGGCCCGACACGCACGTGCGGGAACTCTATTTTGCAGGATTTACGACACCCGTATCCAAAACACCGTCCGAATTCACAAATCGCAGGGACGAGGCCTTTGAAGAGTCGGTCAAACAGCTTGAGTCTCAGAAAAAAGTTTGGGATGAAGGCGATTCAGCCGATCGTGTCGCCCGCTATGCAAAAAAGCGAGCCACGCGTACAATGGATGACATTCTTAAAGGTAACTTTGCCGCACGCCCCGCGCTCCGCGGATCCAATAACCCCTGCAGCTACTGTGAATGGCGAGCCTCCTGCGGATTTGACAGTCGATATGCCTCCGGCTCTCCACTTCTTTCAAGTGCCGCCGAAAACAAACGTCTCCGTGAACTCATCCTTAACGATGAATAAAACAAAAGGTGCATGGCGTTACATAGCCTGTCTTTGACGATGAACTTTCTTAGATATTAAAAGGACTCATCAGCCGATCTCACATGATCCGCGCGAAGCGCGAGCGCCTAACGGCAGAACGCGCGGAGCCAGCGCGTCCCACTGCATTTTCAGATAGCGCGCGTGCTGTTCCCGATCAGAAGTGACAAACTCAAACGTCAAATAATCCGGATTGATTCGCTCAATAAGGAGATCAACGCCGGAACAAGTAAACGGTAAATGCCGATCAACCTTAAACGCGTGTGAATACATCTGGTTCATCCGCCCGGCAAACGTAGGCGACATAACGGGAGGATCCGCAGTGACGGCTTCACTGTAATCGCCCGTCAGCGATTGATGCAGATGGACGCCGCGTATTTTTTTCATTAAACCTCCATGCTCATCGAGGCGCTGGTGAATATAACAAAGCGCTTCTTCCTCTGAGGCAAGGTTCGTATCGGTATGCATGAGATGACCGGTGTCAAGCATCAGACCTGTGTTAGGGTAGTTGATTTTTTCAAGCAGACGTCTTGTGTTATCGGGTGATGTAAATGTGAGTCCAGGTTGCCATAAATTTTCAAGCAGTAATATGATCGATCCGTCCTCGTCCGCAAAAACCTCGTTCAAAATCTCGGACGAAGCACTAATGACTTCTTCGTCCGTATGTCGATAACGCCAAGTGAATGTCTCTTCAATTGAAGCCTGTGAAACGTGAAAAACAACATATTCCGCTTCATACTGATGCGCGAGTTTGAGATCTTCTCTAAAAACCCGTACAAGTGCCTCGCGATCGCACCCTCCAAAGATCCGTTCAACATTCTCGAGATGATCAAATTCCCGTATGAGCGCATCCTTATTGCCGCGCCAAAGATCGATCCAGCTCGGGAAATAACGCATGTGAAAACCGATAACATGCTTAGGCTCAATAACAAAGGAATGAGAAGACAGCTTATCCGATTCTTCAGGTTCAACATATATGAGTTCTACACCGTCAAACCCGCGAAGATATGTCTCAAAATCCGCTTTTGATGCAAAACGATTCAGATCGTCAGAACAATTGCTGATGTTAAACGTTACTTTCATAAAGATACGCGTTTACACATTATGAACGTCATAGGGAGCAAGTCCTATGTCGTCGAACGAGACCATGCCGTTGTAGACCGACAACGCCATATCAAGGAGAGGTAAAGCACATAGGGCGCCTGTGCCTTCACCGAGACGCATATTAGCCTTTATGAATGTTTTTATGCCGAGGACGTTGAGAAGCTTTTTCGCGGAAGGCTCCGAAGACAAATGTGTTGCGAAAATGGCTTGCGACGCAGCAGGACAAATGCTTTTTGCCACAAGCGCAGCGGTGGCACTGATGACACCGTCGACGAGCACGGGAATGCGATACAGCGCACCTCCGATGAAAAGACCGGCCATCCCTGCAATGTCAAGACCGCCGACTTTTGAAACGACATCGAGCGCATCCTTCGGATCGGGTTGATTGATGTCTATCGCCCTCGATATTACATGCTGTTTTCGCACAAGTCCTTCTTCTGAAAGGCCTGCGCCGCGCCCCGCGACCATTTTCGACGATTCACCGAGCAATACGGCAGCAACGGCGCCGGACGTGGTCGTGTTGCCTATACCCATTTCTCCGGAAATGAGCACCAGGTAGCCCTTGTCATGGAGTTTTTTAGCAATATTGATACCGCATTCGATCGCGCGCTCGGCATCTTCTCGAGACATGGCTGGCCCCTTCATAATATTCGATGTTCCTTTGAGAATATTGCAATCACAAATGCCCGGTACGTCATAGCACATACCGATATCAACGGGAAAGACATCCGCGCGTGCGACACGCGCCATTAAACAGACGGCAGATTGACCCTTGAGCATATTGCCTGCTACAAGTGCGGTAACATCCTGTCCTGTTTGTGTAACACCTTCTTCAACGACACCGTTGTCGGCACAAAAAACGACGACTGCGCGTCGGTCGATGCATATTTTTATCGTGCCGGTCAACGCAGCAATCTCAACGATCGCGTCCTCCAACAATCCTAAACTGCCGATCGGTTTAGCAATATTATTCCAGCGATCACGCGCGCATTGTGCCGCTGTTTCATCTCGCGGAGGAATGGCTGCATTGATTTTTTTGAAGTCCATGGCCATACTCCTTCTTCCTGCTAACTCGCGATAAAAGCAGTCAGGTAAACAAATATGGATATTTGCCGGTGACGATCAACGCGAACGGTACCGGCGTTTCACCTGCACCGCAACATGATCAACGATTCAACCTTTGAATATCAGATTACCCGATCAGCTTCTCCATAGCATCCAACTGGCGCTCAAAAACATCGAGCGCACGGACGATGGTATCTTTTTTTGTCATGTCTACGCCGGCGCGCTTTAACGTGCCGATGGGCCAGTCCGAAGAACCGGAGGAAAGGAATTCAAGGTAACGATCGACTGCCGTCTGTCCCTTGGTGAGTATGGCATCTGCGAGGGCGGTTGCGGCGGCATAACCGGTCGCGTATTGGAAAACGTAGTAGTTGTAGTAGAAGTGAGGGATACGCGCCCACTCAAACGCGATTTCAGGATCGACGGACAAGCTTTTGCCATAGTATTTCCGGTTGAGTTCGGCATATTGTTCGGAGAGGTATTCGGCCGTGAGGGCAACACCCTGCTCATCCGCCTGATGAATCAGATGTTCAAATTCCGCGAATTGTGTCTGGCGAAAAACGGTGCCCTTGAATCCATCAAGGAAATGATTGAGCACGTACGCTTTAACGTTATCGTCTTTAGCGTGGTCAAGCAGATAGGCCGTGAGAAGTACTTCATTACAGGTAGACGCAATTTCAGCAAGGAAAATCGAGTAATTGCCGTACACATAAGGCTGAGTCTGACGTGTCATCTTTGAATGGCAACTATGACCAAGTTCATGCGCAAGCGTATAGAGGTTATCGAGTGTCCCATGCCAGTTCATCAGAACAAAAGGATTCGTACAATAAGAACCGCCTGAGTAAGCGCCGGAGCGTTTACCGATGTTCGGCGCCCAGTCGATCCAGCGTTCATCAAACGCCTGATGCAGAAGCGCGACATAATCATTTCCAAGGGGAGCGAGCGCTTTATAGAGAATCTCTTTTGCTTCGTCGACGGTATAGCGATGATCGACATCCTCAACAAGTGACACATATAGATCATACGAGTGGAGTTTGCTGACACCGAGGATGCGTTTACGAAGCCGCACATAACGGTGCAGCAGCGGCAAGTGATCATGAACGGCTTCAATCAGGCTGTCGTACACAGACTCCGGAACGGCATTTTCAAAAAGTGCAGCTTCACGACCCGATTCAAAGCGCCTAACGTTCTTGATATATGTGTTCACCTTTATCGTATTCGAAAGTGTTGAGGCACAGGTATTGCGAAACTGTCCAAACGTTTCGTACATGCTACGGAAGGCATCACGACGCACACGACGGGTGCGATTTTCTAAGAAAACGCCATACAAAGAGGGTGTCAAATCGACTTTATTCCCATTCTCGTCTTTGATCGGCTTAAACGACATATCGGCGTCGCAGAGTATACCGTATGTTTCTTCCGATGCCGTGAAAATCTGAGACGCGCGCGCAAGCAAAGCCTCTTCATTCGGCTCAAGTTGATGCGGTTTCTGGCGACTGATGTTTTCAAAAAAATGCCGATATTCTCGAAGCGCCGGCATTTCTTCCATGAATTGCTCGAGTGTTTTTTCTGAGATGGACGCGACTTCAGGTTCAAACCACGCAGCCTCCCCCATCAGCTCGGCTAATAAAGCACCGACCCGCGCTTTCATCGCAAGATATACGGTGTTGGCAGTGTCTTCATCGCTCCGATGAAAAGCATACACAAATAGTTTGCCGAGTGCCATTTCGACCGATTCTTTCAGATGAATTGCCTCCAAGAGTGTCTCGGAAGAAGATTTAAGCTGACCTTGGTAAGCCCCAAACGTTCCTCTCTTGCTTTTCAACTCGGAAAACGCCTTTTCCCAAGCGTCATCGTCTACAAAGACCGTCGTGAGGTCCCACGTCTGTTCAATCGGCACATCGCTACGTTTCAACGGTGCAGAGGCAGAGGTTTTCCGCAGCTCCGGTGACAACAGGCCTTGTGATTGATTAAATATCGTATTCATACTAAAAGATGCTCCTTAGTAATTATTTTTACGCGCGGAAGTGTGCCAAACCAGATTTGAGTAATAATGTTATCCTCACAGCTCATCGTCTTCATCAGACGGTTCGGCATCTTCGAATTCAGATCTGTCGTATTCGTGCGCAGACGGGTCGGCGTCTTCTATATCGCTCTCCGTATCGCGGATTTCATCGTGTTTGATTTCGTCTTCCTCGTCGATCACGATCGACATATCGACGACTTTGCCGTCACGGCTGCGCATGAGCGTAACACCTGAAGTGTTTCTTCCCTGAATGGGGATTTCTCCCGCAGGTATACGGATGATGATGCCCTGATCGTTGATGAGAAGAATTTCACTCTCGTCATCGACTTGCGCGGCGCCGACAAGCCTGCCGGTTTTCTTTGTGACTTTATACGTAATAAGTCCCTTGCCGGCACGGTTTTGCGGACGGTAATCCTCAAGTCGAGAGCGTTTGCCGTAACCTTTTTCGGTCACGACAAGGAGAGAATCGTCATGATCAGTCGTGACCATGCCGATGACTTCATCGTCATCATCAAGACGGATGCCGCGCACGCCCATTGTGTTGCGTCCTGTCGGTCGAATGCTCGACTCGGGGAAACGGATCGACATGCCGTTGCGCGTAACGAGGATAATATCGTGGTGATCATCGGCGATCCGGACATTTGTCAGTCGGTCATCTTCGCGTAAGTTGATCGCGATGAGACCGCTTCTGTAAATATTGGAGTATTCGGAAAGCGCCGTCTTCTTTACCATGCCTCGGCGTGTAGCTATGACAAGGTAATCGCCGTCCTTTGGCGTATCCGCCCGCAAAAAGGTGCGAACACGCTCGTCGGGATCAAGATGCAAAAGGTTGACGATAGCGATGCCGCGAGCCTGCCGACTCGCTTCGGGAATCTGGTATCCCTTAAGGCGATAACATTTCCCGAAATTGGTGAAAAAGATGAGATTCTGGTGGGTCGAGGTTGTAAGGATGGTATCAACGACATCGTCTTCCCGTGTTTGCATAGCGGTAATTCCGCGACCGCCACGGTGCTGAATCTCATAAACGTCGACGGGCATGCGTTTGATGTAACCTGCCCGGGTCATCGCAATGACGACTTGCTCTTCTTCAATCAAATCTTCGTCTTCAATCTCAAACTCACCTCCGGGCAGTATCTCAGTTCGACGGTCATCGCCATATCGATTTGCAATGTCGCGAAGCTCGTCTTTCATGACTCCGTGCAAAAGCGTTTCATTGGCAAGGAGGTGTTTATAGCCCGTGATGCGATCGGTAAGTTCCTCATGCTCCGCCACCAGCTTATCACGTTCGAGACCTGAAAGACGGCCAAGCCGCATATCTACTACATGTTGCGCCTGTTTCTCCGATAAAGCGAAGCGGGAGCAGAGGTTTTGCTTGGCTTCGGTTTCGTCTTTGGACTGACGGATGATCGTGATAACTTCATCAATGTGGTCAATCGCGAGCTGCAAACCCTCGACCAAATGAAGACGGGCTTCAGCTCTATTGAGATCAAACGTGATTCGACGCGTGACAACTTCCTTCTGATGAATGATGAACTGCGTCAACATGTCTTTCAGCGTCAGGCGCATGGGGACGTATTTTCCATCCTCGGGAATGAGAGCCACCATGTTGGCGCTAAAGGAGTCTTGCAGTTGCGTATGACGGTAGAGTTGATTGAGGACAACGGCAGGCGTCGCGTCGCGTTTTAATTCGACAACGATACGCACTTCATCATGTCGGTCAGATTCATCGCGCACATCGGAGATACCGTCAATGCGCTTATCTTTTACGAGATCGGCAATGCGTTCAATAAGGCGCGCCTTATTGACCATATAAGGAAGTGAATGAAGGATGATGCGATAACGATTCGTTTGCCACGGAAGAATTTCCGCGTGACCGCGCACGATGATGCTGCCGCGACCACGGTAGTATGCCGCGCGTGTTCCGGTCGTTCCCATGATTTGAGCGCCTGTCGGAAAATCGGGCGCCGGAATGTACTCCATGAGGTCTTCGATCGTCGCGTCCGGATTATCGATAAGGTAGATGGTGCCTTCAACCACTTCGCGAAGATTGTGAGGCGGAATATTCGTCACCATTCCGACCGCGATGCCGGTTGAACCGGAGACAAGTAAATTGGGAAAACCGGCAGGGAGCACGACGGGTTCCACATGGCGGTCGTCATAGTTCGGTTGAAAATCGACTGTATCCTTATTGATATCCGCCATCATCTCGCCGGCGATGCGCGTCAGACGTGCTTCCGTATAACGGTAAGCTGCGGGAGGATCGCCATCGCGCGATCCGAAGTTTCCCTGACCGTCTATCAGCGGATAGCGCATGGAAAAAGGCTGCGCAAGGCGTACAAGGGCGTCATATACGCTGGCGTCACCATGCGGATGGAAACGTCCGAGCACATCACCGACGGTTGTCGCGCTCTTGCGGTATGGTTTATCCCATGTAAAACCCTGCGTATAAAGAGAATACAAAATACGCCGGTGAACCGGTTTTAATCCGTCACGCACATCCGGCAGCGCCCGATCAGAAATCACGCTCATCGCGTAGTCGATAAACGATTTTTTCATCTCATCTTCAAGATCTACAGGGATGACAAGATTGTCCGGATTTTGGAACGCGGCATCCACTTCCGCTTCTCGAAGATGATAGTCATTTTTAATGTCAGGCTCTTGAGCCATAAAGTCCTCCTAAGGATACTGTGTCCGGCACAAACGGCGAGAGTTTTTTCACCTTTTCTTGATGTGCCGCGCGTCTATTCTCGCTTTACAAAGAAAGGCTATCGTTCCGGTGCAAACGCCCCAAAACGCTTCCTGTCAGTTCTTGTAAAAAATACGGAAAACAGCGAGATATTCAGGTTTTTTGCTCTTTTATTTTACCACAAAACAGGCAATAAATGGTCGGTTTTGAGCAAGAATCATCCGGCGTTCTTACACGATACAAGGCAGAAAAAGATGAGAAAAAATATAGATGAAAATCATTACAGCGGTCGACGCTTGATGGCTGCCGTGCGCCTCGGGTAACGTGGCAAGGTGGCGGTTCTTTTTCGGATGATAATGATAGTGAAAGGCACATCGATTTCGAAGAGCTCATATCGATAAATCTCTTCAAGCTCCCCGCCAAGCAGACCGATCGCTCGCTTGGCCTCTTCGGTCTCATCATCACGTCCTTTCATGGCAATAAAAAGGCCCTCCAACTTAACGAAGGGAAGGCAATATTCTGCCAAAACAGGTAGCGATGTCACGGCACGCGCGATCGCAACATCGTATTTTTCACGGTGACAAAGATCATGTCCCAGTTCTTCTGCGCGGCCATGAATTACGCGAGGAATCAATGTTTCCGCAAAAAGTTGCCTGACGACACTTTCCAGAAAACGAACTCGTTTAGCAGCAGCATCAAGCAGGGTCATATTAAGATCCGGACGCGCGATGAAAAGCGGTATTCCGGGGAAGCCGGCACCTGTTCCGACATCAATAACGGAGGCGCCTTCAGCAATAAAACGCGCAGGCGTCCAGCAGTCTTGAAGATGTCGGGTCGCGACGGCAAACGGCTCGGTAATGGCCGTGAGGTTAACGGACTGATTCGCCTCAAGAAGAACGTCGATAAAGTGTGCCGTCTTCCTCAACAGCTCAAGTGTTGGAGGAATACCGGCATGCTCTGCAGCTAATTTGATGAGAGAAGCATCCATAGAAAGTCTTTCTTTACTTTGCTTTCGTTTGGCGATGATGCTGCTCTAACCAGACGAGGAGCACCTGAATGTCTGCAGGGGAAACTCCGGAAATGCGACTGGCTTGGCCTAGAGAGACAGGGCGGCGTTCATCAAGTTTTTGACGCGCTTCAAGTCTGATACCGCGAATTTTTTTGTAATTTATATTTTCAGGCATCAACCGGCGTTCGAGTTTGCGGAAGCGGTCAACGCGCTCTTGTTCGAGTCTGATATACCCTTCGTAGCGTATGTCAACTTCAACACATTCTCGGACAGAAGGAGCAAGATCGGGGCGTTCGGGATCTAGCAAAGCTAAGTTATCGTAATTCAATTCAGGGCGCTTCATGAGTGACAGCAGGTTGACGGAGTGTTTGAGCGGAGTGCTCCCCGCCTCTTCCAGAACGCGGTCAGAGAAGTCATCTTTTGGAACACGCACTGATTGAAGACGACTTTTCTCCTGTTCAATAGCGCTTTGTTTTTCAAGGAAGCGCTGCCAGCGGCTGTCTGAAACGAGGCCGATCTCGCGCCCGAGCGGGGTCAAACGGGCATCGGCATTATCTTGGCGAAGAAGCAAACGATATTCGGCACGTGAGGTCATCAGTCGGTAAGGCTCGCTCGTCCCTTTCGTGACGAGATCATCGATGAGGACACCGATGTAAGCCTGTGAACGATCGATGATACAAGGAGGTTCGCCGCGAAGACTGCGGACAGCGTTGATACCGGCCATAAGACCCTGCGCGGCAGCTTCCTCATAACCTGATGAGCCATTTATCTGACCGGCCAGATAAAGACCCTGCACAGCTTTTGTTTCGAGAGCGAGCGTTAGCGATGTAGGATCTACACAAAGATATTCAATGGCATAAGCGGGGCGCATCACCTCTACGCTCTCCATTCCCGGTACAGTTTTGTAGATACCGGCCTGTACGTCTTCCGGCATGGATGAAGAGAGACCGGACGCGTACATTTCCGCCGTATCAAGTCCCGTCGGCTCAAGAAAAACATGATGACGCTGATGATCGGGGAATTTAACCATTTTGTCTTCGATAGAGGGACAATACCTCGGGCCGATACCTGTGATGACACCGGAATAAAGCGGAGAGCGGTCAAGATTTTCTTCAATTAATTTTTTTGTACCCGCTGTCGTCCACGTGATATAGCAAGGTTTTTCTGCCAAAGGCCGCCATGTCGGGTCGTCTTCGTTATCGAATGAAAAGGGACGCGGAACGGCGTCGGCGTGCTGCAGTTCCATCACATCGGTATCAAGGCTTCTAAAATGAAATCGTCCCGGTGTTCCCGTTTTGAAACGTGTCGTTGGTAGGCCGAGCACTTTGAGCGCGTCGCCGAGACCGCGCGACGGCGCGAGCTGATCGGGTCCTGAAGAACAAACGGATTCACCTATGATGACCTCCGCGTCCATAAAAGTGCCCGGACAGAGGATGACGCGAGACGCGCGGTAGAGTGATCCCGTTGCCGCGATAACACCTTCAACGGCTCCTTCTTTCACGAGAAGATCGACGATCTCCTGTTGGATGAGTCTTATATTCGGTTCCGACTCAAGCACATGCTTCATTCCGCGCTGATAGCCCGTGCGATCAATCTGCGCACGCGGCGACTTCACGGCAGGCCCTTTACTCGCATTGAGCATGCGGAACTGGATCATGTGCTCATCTGCAAGGCGACCCATCTCGCCTCCGAGCGCGTCAATCTCACGAACCATCTGACCTTTAGCAGTGCCGCCGATATTCGGATTGCAGGGTAAATTGGCGAGACTGTCAAGCGTCATCGTAAAAAGAATGACTCGGCAACCCAAACGCGCTGCCGCGAGCGCCGCCTCGCATCCCGCGTGACCAGCGCCAACCACAATGATATCTGCCTCTCCCGCGAGAAAAGCGTGCTCTTTTTTCATGGCTTCAGCTAAAGAAGGCATGTTTTTACTCCCCATGTATCTTCAGTGATTCGAATATTATCTCAATCGATGTTCTCATTACTTACCGATACAAAAACGGTTGAAGATCATCTCGACCAGCGTTTCGGAGACATCGTCGCCTGTAATCAAAGAGAGCTCCGTTATGGCTTCGCGCACGGTGATTGCTACCAAGTCAAATGAAAGCCCTCGTTCCAGATCGCGGATTGCTTGTTGAGCGAGATTCGCCGCTCGATCCACTGCCGCTTTATGGCGCTCGTGAGTGATCAAAACTTCGCTTCCTGTCGAATAGCCGGAGCTTGCCTCTTGCCGGAGATCTCTTTCTTCTGCATTATCTATCGCGCTTGCAACTCCGTCACAATCTCGATCTTTTTCCGATATGCCCCCCTCTGATCGATCGGCATCCGTTGACAAAAATCCCTTTTCTATAAAAGTCACCAATTTTTCTTTTAATTTAGTGAGGGCTTCCGGATCTTTGTATGACCATGCCAACGTTGGAAGATCGGGAAAACGTTCAGCTGCATAACACACCGGATCATCATCGTAAGATAACGTCGATCTGAGATCATCTTTTCCCAAAATCAGAAGAACCGGAATACCTTGTGTGACGAGCGCGTCAATTCGTTCTTCCTGATGGTATCGGGCATGGCGTTCCGGAAGCGGGGGCGAGAGCACCCAAAGTACGACATCAGCATCGTTGAGCGCATCTCCTGCGCGGACGATCCCCTCAAGCTCGATGGGATCCTCTGTTTCACAGGCAAATCCTGCCGTATCGGTAAGATGTAAAAGGTAACCATCAAGCGTCAAATCGATATCCACCGTATCGCGTGTTGTGCCGGGAATATCGCTAACAATGGCACGAGCACGACCCGACAATGCATTAAGCAGTGATGATTTTCCGACATTGGGATTCCCCGCAATGACGACGTGGAGACCTTCACGAACAACACGGCCGCTTCGAAACGTAGAGGCTAAGTGCCGCAAAGCCGATTCCGCCTCTTTCAAATCCGACGTGAGCGTAATACGATCCTCTTCACGCTCTTCTTCCTCATCCCAATCCAACAACATTTCTAAATGGGCAAGTACAGCGTAAAGCTGATCGGCGCGAACGCGTACTGCATTCGACAGATCACCCTTTAGCTGGCGATAAGCCGCTTTTGCCTGTTTTTCCGCCTGCGCCTCAATGAGATCCATGACCGCTTCTGCCGCTGCGAGATCTAATTTGCCGTTCAAAAAGGCGCGACGGCTGTATTCGCCGGGTCCGGCCGCTCGTGCTCCTGACGCCAAGGCGCTTGAGAGAATGCCTTCACGAACAGCTTTTCCTCCGTGACAAGAGATTTCGAATACATCTTCTCCCGTATATGAATGAGGCGCGCGAAAACATGAGAGCACAACATCATCAATTCCTGCCCATATACCGGGCGCCAGCGTGTAACCTTTCATCCGGGAAGGTTTAGGAAACATGTTCGATGAAGGGATGAACAGTCGATCGCAGATGGCTGCCGCGTCAGGACCGGAAAGGCGCATGACGGCAATTCCGCTTTCGCCGGGCGGTGTCGAAAAGGCTGCTATTGTATCCTGATCGGAGTTCATCGCTCACCATCCTTTCTTTATCACATACAACGAAAGATCCGGATACGGCGACCGCATCCGGATATACGTTTTCGCGCATCGGCCTAAACCTTGCGCTGACTGTCTTTCAACGAATCAATTGATGCGGATCAGTCGTTAATGAATTCAACACCGACAGAGGGCGCGATTACAACATAGCGTCTCGGATCTGCGCCTTCGCTATAGGTGGATATGCCTTCAACGTCACGTAACGTCATATGGATAACGCGTCGTTCTGCCGGCGTCATGGGTTTGAGCTTCGATTCGCGACCCGTCGCTAGGACACGCTCCGCCGTTTTATTGGCGATACGGCTCAAGCGCTGTTCGCGACGATGGCGATAACCTGATACGTCTACGATCACGCGGAGAAAATCATCCATCCAACGGTTGGCCACAATATTGGTAAGATATTGAATGGCATCGAGGGTTTCGCCGTGGCGACCGATCGCAACTCCACAGTCATTGCCTGAAATATCGATCTCTAAGCTGCCTTCTTCATCAATGTAGGATTCCAGTCTGCCGTGGATGCCAATCCCGGAAAGAATTGCCTCAACATAATCTAACGCCGCGTTTTCCGCTGACTCGAGACCTCGCTCTTCAGCGGGCATTTTCCATGCCTCTGCATCATCTCCTTCGTCGTCATCTTCGCTGATTTTCTTGCGGCGCGCGCTATCATCGGCAGCTCGGCGGAGCTCACGTTCGCGGCGTCTTTCGTCATCGCCGCTTATATCGGTGACACGTACACGTGCCGGCTGACGTCCAAACCCAAAAATACCGCCTTTGTCACCTTCATCCAGTATTTCAATCAGCGCATCCGTTAGCGAAATGTTTAATTCCTGTAGAGCATTTTCTACTGCTTGATCGACGGTTTTTCCTGTCGTTTCTACCACATGATCCATGTGAAAAAATCTCCTTCTTTAACGACCGAATTACTCACGAGGACCGTCGCCGCGAATTAATGACATCAAAGAACGCTTTTCACGTTTCTTGGGGTCTCTTTTACGCTTCGCGGCAGAACGGTCGCCGTCCGCTAATTCGGCAGGGCGTGACCGATCATATTGAGCCTGATCAAGTTCATAAGAGAGTCGAAGCGGCCTGATGTAGTATTGGTAGCCAATCAACGACTGGACTAGATAAACGATGTTTTGAGCAAACCAGAAAACACACATGGCGGCAGGCATACGGAACATGGTGAACAGCATAAAAACGGGCATGATGTAGTTCATCGATTTCAACATGCCGGATCCTGCATCGGTTTCTTGACCGCGTTTTGCCGGATTGGCTCTGTCTCTTCTTTTTTCTTCCTTCGTTTTCTCAGGACGCGGGCGGCTCTCGCGCATGACTTTCATCTGAATGAAGTAAGTGATCATCGTGATGAGAATGAGAATGACAAGCGGAAGTTCCAAACGCCAGTTCGCGCCGAACCATTCCGTCGGCTTCCATGAGGGTGTGCGGGCAAGATCCATACCGAGAAAATTTGTATTGATCATTTTATCAAGAGTAATCCATCCATTGGAGACGGACTGTTCCAGCACCGTGCCTGAATCACGAAGTCCTGCAAGCACCGGAATGTCCATTAAGGCGACATTGTTGACTTCCGCTTGCGTCATCAGACCGTGGGTTTGCATCAACCCGGCAATGTTTCTCAAATTCTGGACCGGTACGTTCGTGATCCAGCGAAGCGGTGAACGGAAAAGGTAAAAAACGGGCCAAATCAGGAGCAGCTGGAGCACCATGGGGAGGCAGCCGGAGGTCATTGAGATACCATTCTCCTTGTAAAGCTGCTGCGTCATTTCGTTAACGCGCTGCTGATCATTGCCGTAATGACGCTTGATTTCATTCACTTCGTCCACAAGCAGTTGTTGGCGAAGCGTACTCCGCTGAGATTTGAGCGCCAAAGGCATCAGCAACAGCCGAATACCAACGGTAAAAAGAATAATGACCACGCCGTAACTGCCGATCCATGAATAAAGCACGCCGAGAATCCAGCCGAAGAGTTTGTAAAGGGGATCTAGCAGTCCTAGCTGCACCGGTATAAAATTCATCGCTTTTGTCTCTCTTTCAGTTTATCAGTTGCACAGGTTTCAGTAGATCTTACTGATCCGCCCTTGCGGTTTTCCTGTTTCCCTATAATTTTCTCTATTTATAAAATAGAGTTTTAGATGACGGAAGTGTTTTTTCCGCTGTTCTAAACGTCGCGTTTACACCCTGAGATAACCATGTTTTCTTGCTTACGTGTTATCCGTTCTTTCTATTTCCGGAAAGGCGAACATACTCGCGCCACGTAGGCCAAGCAGTTGGAACGGGATCAAAACCGCCGCGAGCAAACGGATTGCAGCGCATTAGTCGCCACAACGCGAGCACCCCCCCGCGAAAAGCACCGAAACGATTGATCGCTTCAATCGCGTACGCGGAACACGTCGGTGAAAAACGGCAACAGGGCAAATGTGTGGATGATAAATGACGTCGATACGCACGAATGGCGCCCAGCATCAAAGAGGCCGGCACCGAACGGCGCGGAGTACGTATATCTTCGTTTTCGTTTAGGTGTAGATCTGCTTTATCAGTGGGCACGCTGTTTTTCCCAATGTATCTTCAGTCGATAACATTCATGTATCCGATATGTTCTGCTCGTGAGGTGACGCAATGCTTCCGATCCCGGCATCCGTGATCAGTTTTTGAAGTTCTTCAACAAGGTTTGTGAGTCGCGGTTCTTTTTCCTTTTGCCAACGGCCGCTCACCACTATATCCACGCCGGGGGTGATAACTAGTTGTGTTAAGCGAAAGGCCTCACGAAGCAGGCGTTTCATGCGATTGCGCTCAACCGCGTTTTTTAACGACCGGTTCACCGTAAAACCGACTCGAGCCGACTCTGCAGCATATCGACCGCGACGTTTCAGGATGTGCAGGCCGATCCAACGGCCGCGCTTCCATGTTCCTTTCCGGTAAACACGCGTAAAATCGCGATTGCTTGTCAGTTTTTCGGCACGCGCCATCGTCCGCCTCCGACGCTTACCAAGAAAGTCTCTTGCGGCCTTTAATCCTTCTGCGTTTCAAAATCTGTCTTCCCTGCTTTGTCGCCATTCTTTTACGGAATCCGTGTACGCGTGAGCGTTTGCGACGCTTTGGCTGATAGGTTCGTTTCATGTTTTTTCTCCAAAGAATTCGTGATTATATTTACCGAATGAACGGTCTTACTTCTATGATCTTATCAAAATAAGGCATAACGTTTAGATTATACGAAAAGCTAAACGTTTCCGTCAAATTTTCTCAGCGGCTTCAACAACGTGCTGCATCAGCATGGTTGTGGTAACTGATCCGACACCGCGCGGCGTCGGCGTAATGTTGGCAACGATTGGCTCCACGGAATCAAAATCGACGTCGCCGACCAGTTTTCCTTCCTCGTTGACATTGATGCCGACATCGATGACGGTTTGTCCTTCGCAAACAAAATCCATATTTATCATACCTGCTTTACCCGCGCAGGCGACGATTATATCAGCTTCGCGCGCCACAGAAGCAAGATCACGCGTCCTCGTGTGACACACCGTAACCGTCGCATTCTCATTCAACAGCATCATCGAAACGGGTTTTCCGATGACAAGACTTCTGCCGATTACGGTCACACGTGATCCACTGATGGGGATCTTGTAATGTTTTAACATGGCAAGCACTGCTTCGGCGGTGCACGGAGCGAATCCGCTTCCCTGATTCATAAAAACACGTGCCATAGACGAAGAACCTATGCCGTCGACGTCTTTTTCTGGCGAAAGTGCTTCGCAGATGATGCGTTCATCTATACTTTTAGGAAGAGGACGGAAAATCAGACATCCGTGGATCGTCGGATCCTCGTTAATGATTGTGATCGCATCGAGCACTTCGTCCGTCGACGCAGTATCCGGAAACACTTGTACTTCAGTCTCTACTCCGATACGCTGAGCGCGGTTCAACGCGCCGCGCTCATACGAGAGATCCTCCGGCTTCTCGCCGACACGCACAATCATGAGTTTCGGCTGAATGCCTTTTTCTTTTAGTGCCTTTACACGCCTTATCAAATCCTCCGAACAGGCATCCGCTACAGTTTTCCCCAATAAAATCTGTGCCATAAAGCTTCCCCTTCCTCATTGTCATGTAAAGAACAGCATCAAATAGATCTGCAGAACGTCTCAATACGGTCGAGCGCTTCGTACAACTTCTCGTCCAAACAAGTGTACGCAATACGGATAAAACCATTGCCGCATTCACCGAACGCGCTGCCCGGAATGCAGACAACTTTCTGTTCGTCAAGTAAGCGGTTACAGAATTCAACACTGCTCAGACCGAAGCTGCTGATGTCGGCAAAGGCATAGAACGCGCCTTTTGGCTCGTTAAAGCGAATGCCGTCGATTTTCGCCAGCCCTTCGAGCAGAATCGCGCGACGTCGTTCAAAGATCTGGCGCAATTCTTCGCTCAGTTCCGGGTGGTCGAGCGCAACCGCGCACGTGTATTGGCCAGGAGCATTTGCACAAGCGTTAAAGTTCTCCTGGCATTTAGTCATGCGGTCGACAATTTCCGCAGGCCCCGCAGCATACCCGATACGCCACCCCGTCATCGCAAAGGACTTCGAGAAGCTATTGATGATCATCGTGCGTTGCTTCATGTCCGGGAATGACGCGATGCAGGGTGCCTCCGCACCGTCGTAGAGAAGGGTGTTGTACACATCATCAGAAATGACCATTAGATCATGTTTGACAGCTAGCTTCGCGATCTTCTCCATGGTATCGCGCGTCATGACCGAGCCGGTCGGATTGTTCGGAGTGTTGATGATCAATGCCTTGGTGTTCGGTGTGATACAGTTTTCAATCGTTTCCGGCTGCATTTCAAAGTTATGAGCAAAATCAGTAGGGACACGGACAGCTGTACCGTCGCAATAATCGACCTGCGCTACGTAGTTCAGCCACTGCGGATCCTGAATCAAGATTTCGTCACCTTTATTCAACAACACGAGGAATAGCAGGCTCAGCGCCCCCATACCGCCATTTGTAACGATGATCTCGGTATGAGGATCGTAATTCAGGTCTTTCAGATGGGACTTCTCAGCAATCGCCTGACGGAATGAGAGCAAACCGGCATTCGGCGTATAGTGAGTGATACCTTTGTCAAGCGCTTCCTTACAAACTTCACAAAGCAACTTCGGTGTAGACATATCGGGTTCACCAATGCCGAGACTAATGACGCCGGTCATTTTGTTGGCACGATCAAACATGGCACGAATAGCGCCCTGCTGCAACGTTTTTGCTTTTTCATTGATCCATTTCATGATTCCGTGTCCTCCATTTTATCTTTGAACCCTTCCTGTCCCGTCGCCGCCCATGAGTTTAATGACCTCGGAGACGGTAACTCGGTTGAAGTCGCCCGGGATACTGTGTTTCAGGCAAGAGGCCGCCACGGCGAATTCGAGCGCGGACTGCTTGTCTTCATAGTGATTCAGACCGTAAATCAGGCCGCCCGAGAAACTGTCGCCGCCACCGACTCGATCGATGATGTCACGGATATCATACTTTGTCGAAACATAAAAATTCTCTCTGTCATTTAAACACGCCGCCCAGCCGTTCCAATCCGCGCTGTAGCTCTCGCGAAGCGTGATGGCGATGCACTTCATGTTTGGATAGACCTCAAGGACCTTGTCGCCGAGCACACGGTATTTTTTGCGGTCCAGCTCACCGGATTCGACATTCACATCAACCGTTATTTCGAGCGACTTTTGCACGTCTTCTTCGTTGGCGATCGCAACATCTACGTACTTGACCAACTCGCGCATAACTTCGGCGGCTTTTTTGCCGTACTTCCAAAGGTTCCTGCGATAGTTGAGGTCACAAGAGACAGTAATGCCTCGCTTTTTTGCTTCCCTTACAGATTCGAGAGATAACTCCATCGCACTTTTCGAAATAGCCGGAGTGATACCGGTGATATGGAACCAATTGATGTCCTTGAAGGCCTTGTTCCAGTCAATATCACCGGGTTTGGCTATGGCGATGGCAGAGCCGGCACGGTCATAGATCACGCGGCTTGGCAGCTGATTTGCACCGCCCTCGACATAGTAAATACCAAACCGTCCGTCACCGGTTACGATTCGTGAAGTATCAACACCGAAGCTACGCAGCTCTCGGACACATGCATCCGTGATAGGGTTGTCGGGCAAGACGGTCAGATAACTGACGTCCATGCCATAATTGGCTAACGAAACGGCCACATTGGCTTCGCCGCCGCCGAAAGTAGCTTCAAGATAGTGATTCGTCAAAAGGCGCTCCAATCCGGGAGCTTTGAGACGGAGCATAATCTCTCCAAATGTTAAATATTTCATTACAATCCTCCTTGTATATTGAAGGCCGTCAGGTTCGTTGTATCTTGACGGCATTTTTCTGTTAATTCCACAAGTTTCGTGAGATAGTGTATCCACATTGCTGAGAGCGCCGGCACTCCTCCCTGATATTATTCCATATCAAGAGGAATGAAAGCTCTCATCTTTAGACGTACAAAAAGCAAAGCCGCCGAATCATCTGAAAGACAGACGGCTTTCAGGCTCCTTTATTTCTACTTTGGCTGTAGCTATATACCTGACGAAGCCGGTTTTTCTCAAGCCAGTCATAGCACAGCAGATCAAGATCCTCCAGATTGCGGTATAGCCATTGTTGCCGATATATCACCTATAAGCCAAGCGCTGTTGCTGTTGTCTTTCATCAGGCACCGAGATAGGCGTCCTTTACACGTTCGTCCGTCAGCAGATCCGACGATTTACCCTGCATGATAATACTACCCGTTTCCAGAACATAGGCGCGAGAGGAGGTAGTCAAGGCAAGGAACGCATTCTGCTCGATCAGCAGGATACTTGTGCCCTCCTCGCTGATCCTACGAATAATGTTAAAAATCTCTTCCACAAGAATCGGCGCAAGACCCATGCTCGGTTCGTCAAGCATCAGCAAGCTGCCGTTTGTCATCAGCGCGCGCCCGAGGGAAAGCATCTGCTGCTCGCCGCCGGAAAGCGTACCTGCCTGCTGATTCATGCGCTCATAGAGACGAGGGAATATTTCGTGCACACGCTCAAGATCTCTTTTGATCTGTGCACGATCCTTGATGATATTCGCACCCATAAGGAGATTTTCTTTGACACTCATCCGCGGAAACACCCGACGTCCTTCCGGTACATGCGCGATGCCGAGCTCAACGATTTGGTAGGGCTTTAGCTTTGCGAGTTCTTGCCCTTGAAAAATGATAGAGCCGCTCTTTGCCTTTTCCAAACCCGAGATCGTACGAAGTGTAGTTGATTTTCCGGCACCGTTAGAACCGATCAGCGCAACGGTCTCACCCTTTCGCACTTCAAAGGAGATACCCTTCACTGCATTGATCGCGCCATAGGACACATAAAGATCCTTTACCTCAAGCATTGGCATTTTGGTATCCTCCTCCTAAATACGCTTCTATGACCTTCGGATCTTTCTGGACCACATCAGGAGTGCCTTCTGAAATGGTCTTTCCAAAGTCGATAACCTTAACGCGATCCGCAATCGGCATAACAAAGTTCATATGGTGTTCGATCAGAATGATGCTAAGCTCAAAATCCTTACGGATCCGAACGACAAGCTCAGCCATTTCTTCGATTTCAGTCGTGATCATGCCGGCAACCGGCTCATCAAGCAACAGAATCTTCGGATCTGTCATCAGCGCGCGCGCAAGCTCTAGCCGGCGCTGGTCACCGTAAGGCAAGTTTTTTGCCAGCAGATCGGCCTTGTCTGCCAAGTTCAGGGGCTCAAGCAAACTCATAACTTTCTCGTCGAGCTCACGTTCATGTTTTACCATCGTTCGGGTGCGAAGCAGAGAGCTGACCAAGTTGTCTTTGCTGTGCATCGTGGCCGCCATTTTAACGTTGTCTATCACGGAGGCATTAGAAAACAGACGAATATTCTGGAACGTTCGGCTGATACCGCGCTGGGCAAACTGATAGGGTTTCAGACCGACAAGACTCTCTCCTTCCAGCTCGATGGAGCCGGATGTTGGACGATAAATCCCGGTAAGCATGTTAAAAATAGTTGTCTTTCCGGCGCCGTTCGGGCCTATTATTGCAACCAGCTCGTCTTTTCCCAGACTCAGATTAAAATCATCTACAGCGCGCAATCCGCCAAATTGGATGCTTAAGTTTTTGACCTCAAGAATTCTCATCGCAGGCTCCTCTCCTTATTCCTCGGACAGACCGTTCTTTTTCCGACCAAACAAGGGCTGCTCGTAGAGCGAAGAACGTTTGATACGCAGGAAAGGAACTTCCTTGCCGCCGATGAGACCTTCGCTGCGGTATAACATAACGGCAATCAGAATAATCGCATATAGCACAAGACGCCATGTGGCCAAGAATCGAAGTACTTCCGGCAAGATGGTCAGCAGAACTGCGCCAACAACCGAGCCGGTCAACGAACCGCTGCCGCCTGCGTACAAGTAGACTAAATAGTCCGCACTCTTGACGAAACCGAACGAATCGGGCTGGATGAAGGAAAGCACGTGCGCGTACAAACCTCCTGCCACGCCCGCGATAAACGCAGCGATACAGAAGGACATAATCTTGTATTTGGTGGTATTGATGCCCATTGCGTCCGCAGCAATCTCATTATCACGAATCGCGATAAACGCTCTTCCATACGATGAATAAATCAAATTGCGTAACAACCAAAGCGTCAAAACGACGAAAAGCATGATCCAGAAAAAATTGGCATAGTTCGGAATTCCGATCATACCGCGAGCGCCGCCGATGGGCTGAATCAGACGCAGCAACGCGCGAACAATCTCCCCGAAAGCCAGTGTTACGATGGCCAGATAGTCGCCCTTGAGTTTCAGGGACGGAATACCGATCAAAGCGCCGACGATCGCCGCAACGATGCCGCCACAGAGCAGACCAAGAAGAAACACAGGGATCTGTGCCGCCTCCGGAATACTATTACTTTTGAAAACCATCGTCGTAATCACAGCGGCACCGTAAGCACCGAGAGACATGAAACCCGCATGACCGATACAGAACTGACCGGTAAATCCGTTGACGAGGTTCAAACTGGCAGTCATCAGTACGTTAACTCCCGCGAATAACATGACCTGCATATAATAACCGTTAATTATATCCGCTTTGCGAAGCAGCATAATAACAACATAGAATACGATACAGCCGAGCAGAGGACCGAACTTTCTTAGCAACGGATGCATCGTCTTTGCATTTGTCGTTTTCATAATTGTCCGTCCTCCTTAAACCTTCTCTATGGTAACCTTGCCCATGATACCAGCCGGCTTCACAAGAAGGATTACGATAAGGATGATAAAGCCGACGGCGTAGCCAAAAGTCGAGTTGATCGCGGTCGCGAAGATCTGTGCGATTCCGAGAATGAAACCGCCGAGCATTGCGCCGCGAATATCGCCTATACCGCCAAGAACAGCTGATACAAATGACATATTGCCAAGCCAAGAGCCCATATAAACTTCGACCTGAGGATAGACGCTGGCATAGCAAATACCGGATACTGCGGCTAGCGCTCCTCCGATGAAAAAAGTGATGGAAATAACTTTGTCAATGTTGATTCCCATCAGCGAGGCGGCATCTTTGTCCATGCTGACCGCACGCATCTGAGCGCCTATCTTGGTTTTGGCGACTAAACGGTCGAGCGCGAGCATCGTAACGGCTGCCAGCACGATCATAATGATCTGCGTAGATGTTATGGATGCACCTAGGACATTAAACGTCTTTGGAGTAAACAGCGTGGGAAACGGGCGCGGGTTCGGACCGATAAACGGCAGCGCACGCGGGAAATTTGTCAGAAACATTGACACACCGACCGCTGTGATCAGAGCAATCATACGCGGCTTATTTCGCAAAGGACGGTAAGCAATGGCTTCGACGCCAACAGCAATACCGCCGGTCATGACCGTCGCAATTAAGATGATGCAGCCTACAGCCAACATTGGATAGGTGCCGTCAATAGACATACTGTCAAAGAGTTTGGCGATAAAATACGTGCCAAGCGCGCCGATCATCAGAAAATCGCCATGCGCGGTATTGATCATGCCGACAATGCCGTAGACCATGGTATAACCCAGTGCCAGCAACGCGTAAACGCTTCCCAACTGAAGACCGTACACTAAATATTGCAGAATTGTTGCCAAAGCAATCGCCTCCATTCCAGTAAAAATAAAAAGGTGTGCCGGCGGGCAAAAGCTCATCCGACACACCAAGTAATCATAGATTATAGATTACGGATTGACCGTGGAGACGTAGCGGGTTATACCATCTGCGTCATACTGCATGATGATACCGCCCTTGATCGGGTTGCGGGTTTCAGGATCCATAGTCATCTTACCGGACGGCAGATCCAGACCGTCGATGGCTGCAAGCGCATCGCGCACACCGGCACGATCGAGCGTTTTGGCATTCTGAATTGCCCAGACAATCATCTTGACCGCTTCATAGGTCAGCTCCGCATTGGAGTTCGGCAGTTCGTCCGGATGCAGCTCGACATAAGCGTCAACGAACTTCTTGGCTGCCTCGTCCGTGGACTCAGCAGAGAAAGCAGAGACATACGCAACACCTTCGATTGCAGGTCCGGCAACTTTAGCGACATCAGGGGTATCCGCGCTGTCACCACAGACGATCTGACAATTCAGGCCTGCAGTACGAGCCTGCTGAATCTGAAGGCCGAGTTCAACGTTCAGGTTCGGGAGCAATAGTACATCGGGATTCTGTGCGGCCAACTTGGTCAACTGCACGTTATAGTCCTTTACGTCGGAGCCGGAGTACTCTTCGATGGCGAGCACTTCACCATTGTAATTCTCAACGAAAGCGTCCTTCAGGCCAACTGAATAAGCATCGGCGTTATTGAACATGATACAGGCGGTCTTATGACCCTGCCCATCACAGTAAGCCGCAGCAACGGCGCCTTGGAACGGATCGATGAAACAAGCACGGAAAATGTAGTCGCCGACTTCCGTAACAGCGGTGTTGGTGCCGAACGACGTGATCGCCGGGCACTTCGCGTTCTGCGCGATTGGCGCAGCGGCCAACATGCACTTTGAGGAGTCCGGACCGGCAATTGCGATAACCTTCTCTTCCTCGATCAGCTTCTGATAGACGTTGGCAGTCTTCTCTTCGGAACCTTCGGTGTCCATGACGACGAACTCAATCGGATATTCCTTGTCGCCAACGGTAATCTTTCCACCGAGCTCCTCCTTCAAAACGTCAGCACCGTGGGTGCTGTACTTTCCGGCCATCGCTGCCATTCCGGACATCGGGAATGCCAGACCGATCTTGATGGTCTCAACAGAGCCTTTTTTCTCTGACGGGCCGCAAGCGCACACGGAAACTGCCATGATGACACATAGAGCCAGACAAAGAATACGTAATATTTTTTTCATTTTTTCCTCCTCTGATTTGAAGTATTGACCTTATTCTAAATCTTATTCAGATATTAGAACCGCATATTGACCTATTGTATCAATAGTCAAAAACTACACGGCAATTATACACTATCATAATACATTCTGAACAAATTAAACAAGATGATGTCCCATAGCAAATCTCTCCAGCTAATAATTCCGAAGAAGACTTGAAAACAACTTAGCGACAAAAAATTCTTAAGGAATAAATGAGCAGTCGTTAATTATTGATCATTCTTAAACACGTATGTGATATAACTTGTGCTAAGCTTAACGAGGCAAATTCTATGATCAAATGATTCACTTTCGCGAAAGGTGGATGCCGTATGCCAACCGGAATTTTGGATTCCTTCCAGCTCGTTGTCGGACTGTATCTATTCTATGTCGCAATCAAGGGCTCCGGCCAGATGTATCGATTCGGCGATATGGATGAAAAAACACAACTGCAGATCCGTAAAACCTTACGTATTCTCTATGCCGTAGGCGGTACGCTCGCGCTCGCGGAGTTCGGGCTCTGCGCTCTGCAGAACAGCATGTTTACTCGTACAGCAGACGAATCAGGCGTAACGATTACACAGAACTATTCCATAGAGGCCTTGCCGTTTCTGAGCTACAATCTGCTTTCTATCTTAATTTTCTCTCTCACTGTGTTGTTGGTTGGACTGCTGGCTTTCATCTTTTTGTGGATGCGACGAAAAAGTTGCTGAACCGATGCTCGGTTATCGTACTAGGCAAGCAGAAGTTCGGTTTGGCGTCCGGAAAGATAACCGGCAACACCGTCACGAAAAAAAATGTCTTCTTCCAGATAAGCAAAAACGGGCTGATCTTCCCATTCGGGTACGGGAGTGAGGATATTGAGCTCCAAAGCATAACATGTATTGTTCCGGATCTTATATTCGCCGCGTCCCGGGATGATCTCTTGCTGACCATATTGTCCAAAAACAGGGCCCGCGCCGTGACCGTAAGTCCCTAGTGGATGCGTGTACAGCATGGGAACGATGTTTTCGTTTTTTGCTTGTTGAATTGAGCGCAGAAAAACGTCATTGCCCGACCGGTCTTCCATGATAAACGACATGACAATATCCTGAAAACGATTGCCCGTACGAAGCACCTGTTCTATACCTTCCGGCGCCTCTTTCTCGCCATCTTTAAGTACATAGCAAAGGCGCTGAACATCTGAATGCAGATACAGTAAAGCGGGACGAAAGCCTACATCACAATGGAGGAGATCTCCCTTTTCAATAATCTCGTTAAACATCCGGCTGACATCAGAACCGCGACGCTGCAGATCGATATCGGGACCGAACCAGAAAAAAGCTTCCATGTCTGCAATCGCGTCACGCATTAGCCATTCCAAGTCGGTCGTCGTTGTTTTACCCGGCACAATTGCTTTTTTGCAAAACGCCATATTAATTATGTTGTGTGTTACGTCAACAATGGTGCGTATCAGCTCCTGTTCAAGATCGGTCACACGCTGCATATAGCCGACGACCACGTCTTCAGCACTACAGAGAGATTGTTTCAGATCGGAGGGAAAATATTCGCAAAGAGCGTCGTCTAACCATGAGGTTAATCCATCCGCCATTGCTAGGTTTCCGGATCGGTTTACCGCAATACGTTTAGGCCGATATTTGACAAGAAGATCTACCAACGCCTTAAACTCTGATCCATATTCAAAAGAAACTTGCTCATAAAAGGGCTGAGAGGCAGGTGAAAGACCGCCTATCCCGAATCGGCGCAAACGATCTTTTCCTTCTTTTAGAAAAATGAGAGCATTCATTCGACGCGCGTTAGGCATATCCCAAGCAACGAGTGAACGAAAGACAGGATCTTCACAGTATTCGCGTGAAAGGACGATCCAACAGTCAACACCTGCTTCGTTCATCGCGATCGGGAGCAATTTATTAAGGCGTTCTTCCAGTACATGAACCGATGTTTCCGCCTGTTTCTTCAAAGGATAAAGCCCCGCCTTTTCAAGCTTATGCTTCATTTGATTAATGTTAATTTTATCCATCGTCATGATTCTCTTTTCGTTGTTTAAAAAACATCTCTTCACTTCACCTCCATGGTGTTTAGATCACGGTAAAGGCTATTTATGTATCATCCTGTTGTCGCAAGTATACTTGGTGCTCTGTTATTATAAACAGCCTTTTCGTGGTCATTTAAAGATAAAGCGGTATTTTCACGACTTCTTAGCTCGACGATAAAGGCACATTTTTTCCCTTATTACAATCGGCACAATTCTTTCTCGACAACGGAACCGTTCTGTGTCCTCTGAATAAGAGGACACAGAATGGTATTTCAACGACAGCTCACTCTGTTGCACAAAGCAGAGTCAGAGACTTACGCTAAGGGTAAATGATCACGTCAACAGTTCTCCAAGCACAGAGCATGAGTGCATCATTATAAAGTTTCTTAACTAGGACTGATAACTAGCTACGCGCCTTGTGCGAGAAGATGAGCTTTCAGCTGTCTAGGTTTAATCAAAGGACATGGCAGCGTAATCAGAATCACCACCTGCGTTGATATTGAAGCCCTTCAGGTTTTTGCTGTAGACAGTAACTTCTGTGTCGTGTTGCAGGAAGACGTACGGGGATTCATCCCAGCTAATTTCCTGTGCCTTTTTGTACATCTCCATACGTTCGGCATCATCGGTTGAAGCCTGAGCATCTTTTAACAACTGTTCAACTTCAGCGTTGTCGTAGAATGCCATGTTACCGCCTGCACCCTTCAGAGCAGGGTTGATAATCGCAAGACCATAGTCCGGAGTTCCGAAATCGCTCCAGCCAAGGACAAACATTTCAAGCGTCCCTTTGATAACTGCGTCAATAAATGCACCGCGCTCAAGCGTCTGCATTTCAACCGTAATACCTACTTCGCCTAGTTGTGACTGCACCATTTCAGCGATGTCGCGACGAACCTGATCTTCATCCGTCGTGATTGTGAGCGTAATCCCATCCGCATAGCCAGCCTCTGCGAGGAGAGATTTCGCTTTATCTACGTCATGGGAGAAGGGAGGTAGCGCATCGTGGTATCCCCAGTGTCCCGGGCTCATAGGAGCCGATGCGATGACACCGATGTTTTGGAATGCGAGTTTTAGAATCGCCTCTTTGTCAGTACCAAAGTTGATGGCTTGACGCAACTTTACATTTTTCAACAGTTCGTTATTCATGTTAAGACCGACAAACTGCGTAGTAAATGAAGGCTGCATGTTGACAACGACGTTTTCGACTTTTTCAAGACGAGATACTTCACTCGGTGCGACTTTTGTTGCGATATCGATGCCGCCGCTTTCCACTTCGATCGCCCTTGTGGAGCTTTCAGGAATAACGCGGAACACGAGCTCCTTAATTTTCGCTTTATCTCCCCAGTAATCGTCATTGCGGGTCAACTTAACAAAGTCATCCTGTTTCCATTCAACAAGCTTGTATGGGCCTGTACCAACAGGATTGGTGGAATAATCTTTGTCGGCTTCCGTGTACGTTTTTTCATGGACGATTGAGGTCACCGCTTGAGTCAAGTGTTGCAAAATAGATCCGAAGGGCTCTTTCATTTTCATTTCGTAAGTATAGGTGTCAATGACTCTGCAGTTATCAAAGTCAACCATCCCTGTAACTGATTCTGCATGTGCATTGTCTTTTTGCATGTCAAACGAAAATTTAACGTCAGAGGCTGTCAGTTCTTCACCGTTGTGGAATTTCACGCCCTTACGCAATTTAAATACGTAGGTTATATCATCCACAATTTCCCAGCTCTCTGCCAGACAGGGCACTACATTCATATCCTTGTCATACTTAACGAGTGTTTCGTGAATGTTTTTATTGACCTTTCCGGCCGGCGAGTCGGTAGTGTTGTACGGATCGAGTGTAATCGGGTTTGCGGTAAGACCAACCACAAGTGAATCTTTTGTTTGCGGTTTATCTTTCCCGCCGTCACATGCGCTCGCTAAAAGCGCGACGACCAATATGATTACCACGAGCAAGCTGATTTTTCTCTTTTTCATAGTGCATCTCCTTCTTTTTTCTCTATGCAAACCGTAGCGCTAAGGCAGTGCCTACATGACACCACGGGCAAAGGTTCTTGATGATGACCGGACAATTATTCATTTTTTTTAGAATTTGTGCCCGATGGCGACCCGAAGGAAGCCAATTTTTCATTTTTTTAGACTTATTCTCCGACAGATGCGCTACAGTAGACATTTTCTCTAATAAAGTTGAATTTCTGTCCAGCGGGTGCCCTACTGTCGGACGGTTCTTCTAATAAAGTTGAATTATTGTCCAAAAGGTTCTGGGTAAAGCTATGACGCTTGTCAGAAGCGACCTAATGGAACTGCAGTTATTTGTTTTCAATCTCGACGGTATCTTCGGGAAGGGGCAATTCGTACGGTTGCCCTTCTTTTTGAAGGTGGCAAGCTACGTAATGTTGATCCTTCACGTGGACGAGATTCGGTTCTTTTTCGAAGCAAATCGGCTTTGCATGCGGACAGCGTGAAGCAAACCTACAAATCGGTTTTGGATCGATCGGTGATGAAATTTCACCGCGTAGCAGAATGCGCTTCCTCGTCACACCAACTTTCGGAAGAGGAATCGCGGATAAAAGCGCCTGCGAATATGGATGGTATTGTTGTTTGAAAAGTGTCTTCGAATGACACATTTCAACGACTTGACCTAAGTACATGACACAGATTTTGTCGGATATATGTTTAACGACGGACAGATCGTGTGTGATGAAAATGTAGGTCAGATTCTTTTCTTCCTGTAGATCCTGCATCAAGTTAAGTATCTGTGCTTGAATCGATACGTCGAGCGCACTCACCGGTTCATCGCAGACAATAAATCGAGGTTCTAGGGCGAGAGCACGGGCGATACCGATGCGCTGTCGACGTCCTCCGTCAAGTTCATGAGGATAACTATCAGCGAGACGTCGAGCCAGACCAACTGTGTCCATCAGGTCAAGTACGGATTCACTTTGTTTCGTGCGGTCTCCATCGTAAAGACGATGGATTTCCATCGGTTCGAGAATGGTATCCTTAACGGTCATACGTGGATTCAATGAGGAAAACGGATCTTGGAAAATCATCTGCATTTCCCGGCGTAGTGCCTTTAGTTCTTCTTTAGATGGCGAAGAAATGTCACGACCGTCGTAGAGAATAGCGCCGGCAGTCGGTTGAAGAAGACGAATGACCGTTCGGCCGAGTGTGCTTTTGCCACAGCCGCTCTCGCCGACAACGCCAAGTGTTTTTCCTTCCTCAATGCTGAAACTGACTCCATCAACCGCATGTACGGTACCCGACGGCGTTTTGAAGTATTTTTTCAGATCACGAACTTCCAATAAAGTGCTCATGAATCAACCTCCTTCACCCGGACGCTAAAGACTCCTCAAGTTTGCTTGAGTCAATTTCGACATCGGTGTCTTTAGTATGAGTGATACTTTCATTTCTTGATGTATCAGTCTTTTTCGATACGGCATTTTTCTCGAAAAACCCTGCCTTGTCGATGTGGATACAGCGAACCCAGTGGTCTGGATCAGATTCGATCAGCGCAGGAACAGCTCTTTTGCAATTTTCGGTTGCGCGATTGCAACGTGGCCAAAAGCTGCAGCCTTTAGGCAAGTTGATTGGATCAGGCATGAGCCCGGGAATCGGCCTCAAACGTTCTTCATCGCCATCAATGCTGGGAATTGAGGAAAAAAGACCTATAGAATAAGGATGACGTGTATGGTTATAAATATCGTCAAGCGTGCCATATTCAATGAGTCTGCCTGCATACATAATCGCAACTTTCTCGCAGACTTCTGCAACAACACCAAGGTCGTGCGTTATCATAATCAGCGAAGACTGCTGCTCCTTTTTAAGGTTGGCGATAAGATCTAACACCTGTGCTTGAATTGTGACGTCAAGAGCCGTCGTAGGTTCATCTGCAATCAGAAGATCGGGGCGGCATGCAAGTGCTATCGCGATGACAACGCGCTGGCGCATCCCTCCGGAAAATTGGTGTGGATACTCGTTGAAACGCTCGCCAGGGATACCTACCATCTCGAGAACATCCACCGCACGCTGCTCTGCCTCTTTTCGCGATAAAGTTTCATGAATGCGGACACTTTCAGCAATCTGTTTACCTACCGTCATTACGGGATTCAGAGAAGTCATTGGATCCTGAAATACCATAGATATTTTCTCACCACGAACCTTTCGCATATTCTGTTTACTCAGTTTTAACAAATCACTGCCTTCGAACTGTATTTCTCCTCCGATGATGATACCGGGCGGATCCGGCACTAGATTCATAATGCCCAGTGCCGTCGTAGTTTTGCCTGCACCTGTTTCCCCTACAAGGCCAAGACTCTCACCTTTCTTGAGGGACAACGAAAGATCGTTCACCGCATGGACCAAACCGTTATCAGTTTTGTACTGAATTGTCAAATTTTTGATTTCGAGCAGTTTATTTTCGTTCATGCTTCTCACTCCCTCCTCAGTTTTTCAGACGCGGATCAAGAGCATCACGCAGACCATCCCCAAGAATATTTAATGCAAATATGGTAATCATGATGGCAAGCCCCGGAAACAAAGCCATATGCGGATACGTCAGTAAATGCTGCCGCACATTTGCCAGCATGGAGCCCCACTCCGGCGTAGGAGGCTGAATGCCAAGTCCTAAAAAACTTAATGCTGCTACGGAAAGGATCGCACCAGCCATACCGAGTGTCGCCTGTACGATGATGGGAGCCATGCAGTTCGGAAGAATGTGTCGAAGAATAATGCGGGTGTCGGAAGCACCGATGCTCTCCGCCGCCTCAATAAATTCCTGTCCCTTAATCGTTAAGACCGAAGAGCGAATGACGCGCGCGTAAATCGGTACTTCGGCAACACCGATCGCGATGATGACGTTGTTAAGGCCGGGCTCAAAAGCGGCTGCCAGCGTAATCGCAAGCAACATGCCGGGAATGGCCATAAGGATATCCATCGACCGCATAATGATGTTATCCACTTTACCTGCATAGTAACCGGATAGGGCACCCAAAAGACCTCCGAGAATAATAGCAAAGATGATGGACGAAAATCCGACCAAAAGAGATATTCGGCTTCCATGGATGATACGTGAGAGAATATCTCGACCAAAATTGTCGGTGCCGAGCAGATGTTGCGTTGACGGAATCTGAAAAGCATGATCAGCATTTTGCAGGTCATACGGGTAAGGTGAGACAACGTCAGCAAGAATGGCAATCACCACCATTAGAATGATTACAGCGAGGCTGAGCATTGCACCCTTATTCTTTTTAAGACGAAACCAGGCATTTGCCCAATAGCCGGTGCCGGACACTTGATGCTTAGTTGCTTTCCTGTTTTTCGAGTTTGTTATCGACATTGTTCGGCACCTCCTTTCGTCTTTTTCCTGTCACTTGATATTGAGATTTAATCCTCGGATCGATAAAGGAGTACAAGATATCAACCAACAAATTAACTAGACTGAACGCGAGTGCTAGGAAAAGGACACCGCCTTGAACAACCATGCGATCACGTTTACCGATGGAACCGATGATCAGTCGTCCAAGTCCCGGCAAAGCAAATACGGACTCGATCAGGATTGAACCGCCAAGAAGGATGCCGAATTGCATTCCGACTACTGTCACGACTGGTATCAGAGCATTGCGCAAGGCGTGTACAATGATGACCTTGCTCTCCGTCTGGCCTTTGGCGCGCGCCGTACGAATGTAGTCCTGACGGATAACCTCTAACATGGATGAGCGCGTCATGCGCATGATCGATGCCGCGGAATGTAGTCCCAATACCAGTGGTGGCAAAATCCAATATTTCCATCCATACGATCCTGATGCGGGCAGCCATCCTAATATGGAAGAGAAAAGGATAGTCGCCATTAATCCTGCCCAGAAACTCGGCATCGAAACACCGAGGAGCGCGAAAGAGGTTGTGACTTTATCTAAGATAGAGTACTGCCTCGTCGCCGAAATAATCCCGAATGTAAGTCCGAATACGAGTGAAACAGTTACGCTTAACGTTGCCAATCTCAACGTCGTCGGGAAACGCTCAAGGATTTCTTTCAGCACTGGCTCTCCTGTCTGAAAGCTCTCGCCGAAGTCACCGCGCAACACAATATTTTTGATGTAATCGGTGAGCTGCACAAAATACGGGCGATCAAAGCCCTTCTCCTCAAGCAACTGCTGCACCGCCTCTTCCGATGCATTCGGCCCCAACATGATGCGCGCGGGATTCCCGGGCGTGAGATACATGATGGTAAAAACGAAGATAATGACACCGAGAAGCACCGGAATCATCAAGAGAAATCTTTTTCCTATATATTTCAGCACGATGCCTCCCCCTTTCTATTCTTCGACAAGTCGAGAAGCGCTTTACGCATGCGACATACAGCATTTTCAAATTCTTCGTCAGAACTCAACACGCCGTGTACGACACGGATGTGCCCTTGTCCTGAAGGACCATATACTGAACCTCCATTCACCAACACTTTCGCGTGGTCACGCAGGTATTTCACAACATCTGAATCAGTCCCAAGTGCCGAAACGTCGAGCCAAGACAGAATACCGGATTCGCTCTTGTACATATTGACGCCGGGAATATCATGAAGTGCCTTATAGCAGAAATCACGGCGATACTCTTGAATCCGTCGATACTCTTTCAAAAAAGAATGATCGTCCAACGCCGCTTCTGCACCGGCTTGTGCTGCTGTGTTCGTAGCACCAATAACTGATACGGCCGTGCCGTAAAGCTTGTCCATGATGACATCATTCGTAACAAGATATCCGACACGATAACCAGAAAGCCCCATCCCCTTTGAGAAAGAGAAAACACTGATCGTACGCTCCCACATTCCGGGAAGAGAAGCGATAGACACCATTTCAATATCATCGAAAATAATGTCCTCAAAAGCTTGATCGACCACGAGAACAAGATCGTGGCGGATAATAAAATCAGCGAGTTTCTCCAGCGCTTCACGACGAAAAACATTAGCCGTTGGGTTATTTGGGTTGGTCAGCACTACCATTTTGGTTGCTGGCGTGACTCTCTCATCAAATGCCTGTACATCGAGCGCCCACCCCTTTGTGGGATCAAGCGGCACGTCGATCACGTTACCGCCTAAAATATGCGTATTTTGCGCATTGTTGGGATAACTAGGGTCAGGAATCATCACGTCATCCCCGTCTTGTACGAAAGAAATCATGGCAAAGAAAAGCCCGGCATCTGATCCCGGTGTAATGAGAATGTTTCGCTGAGGATCTACGTCGAGTTGATTAACCCTCTTAAGCTTCATAGCAATTTTGGCCTTGAGTGATCCACTACCGATCGGTGCTGTGTAATGGGCGCCTCTGCCTTCGAGAATCGAGTCGGCGGTTGCGCGTGAAACATGCGTCGGTGTCGCCGAATCAGGAAAAAATGCATCCGCCCAACTCATGAGCGTATACCCTTGTTTCATCAGGACAATCACCTGATCACCGACGTCAGCCTTTTCAACCGTTCCGAAGAGACCACCTTCGGCATCGCGAAATGCTTTTCTCATTTTCCCGGTTATATCACCCAACGTAACAAAGCTCCTTTATATCATTTGCTGTCACTTGAGATTTTAACAAGCGCAACCGCTTCAACCTCGCAGAGTACGTTCTTTGGGAGGGTCTTAATGGCTACACAGGAGCGCGCTGGTTTATGATTCTCGAAATAACGAGCATACACTTTATTGAATACCGCGAAATCGTCCATGGACTGCAGAAAACAGAGTGTTTTTACAACATGATCGAACGAACTACCGGCAGCAACGAGCACATGACCTAGATTCTCAAAAACCTGTGTCGCCTGCGCTTCAAATTCCGATGGCACTTCGCCCGTTTCAGGAGATACCGGAAGCTGACCGGATGTAAACACAAAATCCCCGGCAACCATCGCCTGCGAATACGGGCCGATAGCGGTAGGTGCTTTTTCTGTTTCCACTTTCCTCAATGCATTCTCTATCATCGATCCATTTCCTTTCCGTCTAATGATATGACGATCATTTCACAATATAATAAAAAGATTGTGCCGCCCGCGGTCTTGGTATCGGTCACAGGAGACGTAATCTTATTTTAGTAAATGAACTATTTTATTGTCAAGCGTTTAATACATAAAAATGTTATGGATTTGTATAATTGCTCATATCTAATATCGATCATATCGTATACAGGGTGTCACATGTTTTTATATCAGATAGATATTCCGCAATCGATTTTACGATCGTCTCTCTTAGATTCCTGCTTTTGCGATTGAAAAAGAAATAATCTATAATATCGACGATCACTTGATCAAAGGATTACAGTCACCCGGCGAAAAAGCCTGCTACGAATTTGGAAAGAAGCACTCATTTATGGCTAAAGGCATTGCACTTACAGAAACGGATCGTCAAATACTGAAATCATATTACTCCATTTTAGAAGGATTGGATCAATTTCTGGGAGAGGGCTATGAGTTGGTACTTCACAGCCTCGAAGACCTCGATTCATCGGCCGTTAAAGTGATCAATGGGCATTACACTGGACGCAAGGAAGGCGCGCCCATTACGGATCTCGCGCTTCGCATGCTAAGTGAAATTAAGCGTAGTGGCGACAACCACAAAAATCTCGTCTATTTCAATCGTAGCAAGAGCGGTACACCGATTCGATCGGCAACACTTCCCATTACAGGTGAAAATGAGCAAATCATTGGACTTTTATGCATCAATTTCTTCATGGATATTCCAATGAACAAATTTTTCAATGGCCTGTTTGTGGAAGAAAATGGAAAAACCGATCCTGTTGAGAACTTTGCCAGTAGCTCACAGGACTTATTGAAAAGTACAACCATCAACGCTCAACGTACCGTTTTCAACGATCCGTCCATTCTCTCCTCAAACCGTAACAAGGCCATTATCGCCATCCTGAATGATAAAGATATCTTTCAGTTTAAAGATTCCGTAGCCATTGTCGCAGAGCAACTTGGTATTTCTAAAAACACTGTCTATCTACACCTTCGAAATCTGAATAACGGCAACGGCAAAGATGAGGAATGAACCTTGTGATTGTTTGATTACCTATTATCACGTATACGTTGATACCGTATTGCATTTACAACGTCTCACAAAGCTTATCATTGGTTATAGTGGTTGAATTACAAGATCGGAAATCTTCTATGCCTCGCTGCTAACTCGTAGCTGCGATACATTATTTATCGCATGGTTGCTACGGTATATGGTCACACCGCAGCAACCATGCGTAACGTAATCTACTATTAGGCTGGTTCAGTGTCTTGATCTTCAGCTCCGGAGGAGCGTTTTTCAAGCACATCGGCACAGGCGTTCGACGTCTCATCAAGAGGAGCCGGTACCGTCGGATCCTTCGCCTTACAGCGTACGACGAGGTGATCCGCCTCAACGTCAAGATCGACGACCGCCGTGTCACCTTTCTCAATGATGCAGTCCAGCAATGCCTCGGAGAAACGGTCTTCAACTTCGGACTGAATCAAGCGACGGAGCGGTCGGGCGCCGAATTCGGGTTTGTAACCCCTTGTTGCCAGAAAGTCTTTCGCCTCGTCAGTAACGTTCGTCATGATACCAAGATCTGCAATTCGCGCGATCAGCTTGTTCAGCATGATGTCAACGATCTTCCGCATCGTATCAGGATTCAACATATGGAAGAAGATGATGCCGTCGACGCGATTAATAAATTCAGGCGCGAAAGTGCGGCGCAACTCATCCATCACCAGCTGCTTCGCTTCCTCATAGGTTTTGCCGCCATACATCGTCGAATCATATTCCTCTTCGCCCGGTTTCGGGTCTGCGGAGCCGAAGCCGATCCGCCGTCCTTGCGATGTCGTAAGCAGGCGCGCGCCGATGTTCGACGTCATGATGACAATGGTGTTTGTAAAGTTAACCGTGCGCCCTTGTCCATCGGTCAAGCGACCGTCTTCCATAATCTGAAGAAGCGCGTTCAATACATCGGGGTGAGCTTTTTCAACTTCATCGAATAGTATGACGGAGTACGGTTGCCGTCTTACCTTCTCCGTAAGCTGACCGCCCTCGTCATAGCCGACATAGCCCGGCGGCGAACCGATCAACTTAGAAACATCAAATTTTTCCATATATTCAGACATATCGACACGAATCAACGCATTCTCATATCCGAACATGGTCTCCGCCAGCGCTTTGGCCAGTTCCGTCTTTCCGACACCTGTCGTACCTAGGAAAATAAAGGATCCCATAGGTCGGTTAGGATCTTTTAATCCGAGGCGCCCGCGACGAATCGCTTTCGCGACGGCCGTTACAGCTTCGTCCTGACCCAGTACACGCTTTTTGAGCTCGTCTTCTAGATTGCGAAGGCGCTCATGATCATCTTCCGTCAACGTATTCACAGGAATATTTGTCCAACTCGACACAATATCCGCGATCATATCTGCGGTAAGAGGCGGCCACTCCTCACGATCTTTATCGTCAGAATCGTTTTGATCCGCCTCAATTTGCTTTTCCAGCGCGTCTTCTCTCGACTTCAGTTCAGCCGCTCTCTCAAACGCTTCATCGGAAACGGCGTTTTCCTTCTCGGTCCGCACCTTCTCAAGTTCGGCTTGCAGATCGTGAAGCTCTTTCGAGTCAGCAGTCTGATTAAGCCTTAGCCGTGACGCTGCTTCATCAATCAGATCGATCGCTTTATCAGGCAAGAATCGGTCAGAGATGTATCGGGAAGACAGTTTGACAGCTTCTTGGATCGCGTCATCGGTGATTTGGACTCGATGGTGCTCTTCATATTTAGATCGTAGACCCATCAGGATATCTACCGTATCCTCCGGAGTCGGCTCATCGACCATGACCGGCATGAATCGACGTTCAAGAGCAGCGTCTTTTTCAATATGTTTACGGTATTCATCGATCGTTGTAGCGCCGATTACCTGTACTTCGCCGCGTGCCAGCATCGGCTTAAGAATATTAGCCGCATCCAAAGCGCCCTCCGACGCCCCTGCACCGACGATCGTATGCAATTCATCAATGAAGAGCACAATGTTGCCTTCTTTAATAGCTTCGTCGAGGCCTTTTTTTAATCGGTCTTCAAATTCACCGCGGTATTTCGATCCGGCTACCATTCCTGAAAGATCGAGTGATAGTAAGCGTTTGCCTTGTAAGATGGAAGGCACGCGATTCGACGTAATTTTCTGAGCGAGTCCTTCGATAATGGCCGTTTTTCCAACGCCCGGCTCACCGATCAGGACGGGATTATTTTTCGTCCGACGACAAAGAATCTGTTCAACACGAAGGATTTCCTCGTGACGTCCGATGATCGGGTCGAATCGATTTTCACGTGCCATCGCGGTCATGTCACGACTGAACTTATCCAAGTTGGGGGTATTCGTTTTGTGATTCAGAGTTTCCTGCACGGACGCGCTTTTGCTCGATACAGGATCGCCTACTGGTGAGGAAGCTCTCTTGCCTTCTTGTGCGACTGTCGCATCGCCTTGAACGATGGCGTTGGAAAGTTCACGGTAAAGCGCACGAATATTTACCCCGGCATGATTTAGAATGCGCACCGCGACACTGTCGCCATCTCTCAGGATGGCAAGCAAAAGATGTTCAGGCTCAATGAAGGCTGCCGGCCCTGTGGCCGCGGCTTCGCGCGCCGCAAGATTTAGGACACGACGCGTCCTCGGCGTCATCTGATTGATGATCTGATTGCCGTCCATTTTTACTATTTCCGATTCCGGAACGTCTACAGGTTCTTTGCGGTTCAAGAGAATCAAGTTTTTTCTGACAAGATCCTCATCTACACCCGCCTGACTTAAAAGATCACAGCACGAACCGCTGCCCTCGGCTATGATTCCTAAAAGCAGATGTTCCGTACCGATGTATCCTGTTTCAAAGGAACGTGATGCCACCCAAGCTGTGCCAAGTGCCTGTCCCGCCCTTTGTGAAAATCTAACCATCATATATGTTTGCTCTCCTGTTCTTTTTAATGGTTAATATCAGGTCAACAAGTGACTTCAAAATGTATTTAAGCTTTATGTTTTCTCCTGATTCAAATATTCGCGAATAATGTCCGCTCGCGCTTCATCTCGCTCCCATCCGTCGAGCGGTCGTCCCGCCTGTTGCTGGATCGCGCCTGCGCCAACACTCGCCAGAAGCAGCTGAATCGTGCTGTATTCGGGCATGCCCGGCAACTCCAGTTCGCGTCCAAGACGAAGAAGCGATAGTCCTTTCATCGCCTCTTCCGAGGATATCCGTCGTGCAAAGAGCATGTTCCCTTTTGCACGACCGATCTTATCTTCCAGACCGACACGGTCACGGTCATAAAGTTGCTGCCGCGCTTTTCGCTCTTCAGAAGCGACGCTTACGGCAAGACGCGACATATCCTGAAGCGTACGTTTTTCCGTTACACCAAGCGTAACCTGATTTGAAATCTGAACCATATCGGCATACGGTTCACTTCCTTCGCCATCAGCTCCGCGAAGTGCAAAGCCCGCTCGTGCCAACTTTCGAGAAAGGTCGCCGACGATGCCCGTACTTATGAGACCCGGAATGTGCAACATACACGACGCGCGCATACCGGTTCCGGTATTGGTTGGACAGCTCGTGAGATAACCGAGCTTCTCGTTCTTGGCCATCGGGATCCGCTTTTCTAACGCTGCTGCGTTTTTAGATATGCAATAGGCCGCTTTTTCAAAACATAGACCGGCTCCGACAGCGAATAGGCGCAAGTGGTCTTCTTCATTGACGAGAACACCTGCCGATTCATCACCGAAGAGAAGAAGTGCTTCACCTTCCCTTTTTTTCAGCATATTTCTGCTTATAACACGTCTATCCGCCAAGGCGGTGACAGCGATATCGTCCATTTTTGACAAATCTACAACAAGCGGTTTTTTGTCTTGTTCAACGCAAACTTCACGGAAGGCGGCTTCCACGCGATCACGCACGTGGTCTTTTTCCTGTGCTGTCAAACGCCAAGGAAAAGGTGTGTTGTCGATATTGCGCGCCAAGCGTACACGTGTCGAGATAACGACATCTTCATTAGGTCCGTTTTCTAAATACCAACTCTTGCTCATGTTTTAAATCCTGCTTCGTACATCGTTCATGCCGTACATCATTTACACCCGTCGTCTTGATCACTCGGTAAAGCTATTTTCGTCACCTAAGATATCCTCAATCGAATGATAGTCGTTTTCATGTAATTCGCTCACGTGACAGGTGTGCCCATGCGCTTTTTGAAAAACCGGTTTTAGCAACTGAGCGAAGGTGTCATAACAATGACGACATCCGAGCAACCCTGTCTTTCTGAGCTCTGCCTCCGTCTCGCCGCATGACGGGCACACCATACCGCGCAAACGAGGAGCATGATCCTCGTCCTTAAAGGGAAGACCGAAAAGTGTTGATCCCGGTAACATTGTGTCCAGCAGATCATTCCACATAGAATGAGATCCCGACATTTGCGAACTTGTAAAATCTATATTCCTTTGCGCAGCGCAATAGTCACAAAGATAAAGATCATCACGTTTTCCGTTCACCACGCACTTCACGTGGACACGCGCCTCGCGTTCATGACATCGCTGACAAATCACAAAGCACCTCCCTGTGCGGCAAGACTCGTTAAGATTGTTTTGAAAATGTCAGATCGCACCTCATCCCGCAATGGATTTGCAAGCCGGAAAAGACTGCGGTCAGATAGCACAGAAAAGAAGATCCGCGCGATCCTTTCTGACACAATTTCATCGTTTTTCATCCCGCTAACGAGAATATAAACATCGTGTTGGGTTAGCGAATCCGGCATTGAGCGCACAAGCTGCATCAAATACTCGGTGACGTCAGAATAGGGAATACGTTTTATACGTACAAATCCCGAACCTCCACGTCGACTCTCAACCAAAAATCCCTGCTCATAAGTAAAACGCGTTGACAGCACATATGTGATCTGTGAGGGGGTCACCCTCATCTCCGCAGCCATCACATTTCTGACGATCTGACACGATCCGTCCTGTTCTTCAATCAAGCCGAGAATAGCTTCCTCAATTCTGTCGCTAATGCTTTTCACTTCTTCGTTTCCTTCGCTATGATGATCACCTATCATGTGTGCTTATACGTCAATTTGCTTGACGTCTGTTCCCGCCTATCGAGAAGAGCACGACGGAGAATAACCGGGTTTCGATTGCCTTCCTATCCTCTCCTGCCTGCCGGTAAGAACATCTAGTTCCTTTTGAAAATCTATACGCTTAGCACTTCTATGCTTTCACTCATCGTAAAAATTAGTCTTTTACTTTCTTTGACTTTCGTTTTTATTTTACGCTCTTTAGACGGCGTTGTCAAGAAAAGGCTCGCCCTAAATAGTGAGTTTTTTGTGAAATATTACAGTTAACGACGACGACTGTTTTAACCAACTTTTAATAAACATAGCTCCGGCAAGTGTCAGGAGTAATTTCTGCATTCCATTTATATGAAACGTTGTCATCTCATTTTCTATAAATAATCCATTTTATGTATAAGATTTTACTTTATTTTGTTGCAATATTAAAATAAATTAAAGTCAACAGAAGATTTAATTGTTACGTGCAAAATGCATGCAGAACAGCAATAAAGAGAAATGAGTGAAAAAAATTATTATACAGAATAACATTGTTAATATTCTTCGTTTAATGTTAGAATACAGGCATTCTTGCAGACAGTTTTGCAAACAAATCCGGAGATATCAGGGAGACCGATTACTCATTGTGTCAGATGACTCGGTATCGGCACCAGTGATGTAAAACGGGAACCCTGTGGGAAATATCTAAATAGGAGGCTTTTTGGGAGGTTTTTATGGAAGATCTTAAAAAAACAGAAGCAGCCGCAGATGAAGCGGCAAAAGTACAATCTGCGGAACAGGCAAATGTAGCGCCGGGGGCTGAAGAAAAACCGGTCGATCCGGATTATCCGCTTACGCATGTACCGCTGAGCGCACGGCGCTCGTTCTTTTCGGTAGCTGCCGTCCTCTTGGGCATTACATTCTTTAGTCCGACGATGAATACGGGCGCACAGATTGCCGCGGCGTTTACCTTTAAAGATTTGATTTGGATTTCTCTGGTCGGCAACTTGATTCTTGGCGTCTATGTCGCGGCTAACTGCGCCATCGGCGCGAAAACAGGTCTCACATCGGCGATGCTTTCAAGATATACCCTTGGAACGATCGGATCAAAATGGGTAAGCTTCTTGCTTGGCGGAACACAGATCGGATGGTATGCCTACGTTAGCGCTTATGTAGGTCAGATGTTCGCGGTCGCGTTCAATGTACCGCAATATGCCGTCTGGTTTACACTGTTCTGGGCAATCGTTTTCGGTGTGACGGCACTTTGGGGCTACGAGGCAATTGAAAAAGTTGCGGTCATTGCTGTCCCGGCACTGCTGATTTTGGTCATTTATATCCCGATCGTCGCTACCCGGGCGGCAGGTGGATTCAGTGAACTCTTTAATGTCATGCCGACCGCGGAGATGTCGGTGGCAACGGCACTAACGGCGATCATGGGAACATTTGCGTCGATGGGAACACAAGCTTGTAACTGGTCCAGATTCTCAAAGTCTCCCCGTGCCGGGTTCTGGTCAGGTTTTGTTGCGTTCATGATCGGCAACACGATTATGCTGGCAGCCGGCGTTGTCGGCGGTCTTGCCTACAATGAGTCCGACTTCGTCGTCATCATGATGGGCATGGGAGCAGTCGTAATGGTGTTAGCGTTGATTATTTTGACGCTGAACATTTGGACAACGGCGCACGCGGGCGCGTACGCTTGGGGTGTTGCCGGCGCGGAGATGTTCAATGTACCGAACAAGACCCCGTTCTTGATCGGCGGACTGATCATTTCTATCGTTTTGGCGATGACGGGAATTTATGCGCAGCTGATCAATTTCCTCGTGCTGCTAGGCATATTCATTCCACCAATCGGCGGCGTCATGTTGGGAGACTATTTCTTTACGTACAAGCGCAGCCTGCCGCGCCTTGAAGATATTCGCTTCAAGGCGATTCGCGTCGGCCCTGTTGCATCGTACGTCCTCGGAACGGTCGTAGCGTACGTGACCGACCACTTCAGCTTCGGTGTCCCTCCGCTTTTCGGTATTGTCGTAGCAGCGGTATGCGTGCCTATCTTCAACGCACTCCTGCCGAATGATCGCCATATCGTTAAGGAAAACGCTGAATATGTATAACCCATAATGGGCGCATTGACAAGCCGTTCGTCTGCTTCAACTTGAAGGCGAACGGCTTGCCTTTTGTCAAGCAAGGCAGGGAGCGAACGCTACTTTTCAAACAAACGAACAAAGAACGTTTTTTGACGTGGATGTGGACGGATAATGTTTCGAAAACACTAGGCGAACGACCTGCTTTTTTGACAACTGTATGCGCTACGATTAAAACGAAGGAGGCTCTTACATGAATATTGGTAATTTGTTCTCCATCAACGGAACAATTACAACAGAAGTTTTAAGTGTTGTAGGTGTCCAGTTCGCACCGATCGGCGCGCAGACAAAAGAAGAAATGCGCGAGAATCTTGATCTAGTGCTGGCCTACCTGAATCAATCGGTCGACGCTTTCCCCGGCACCGACATCGTCGTTTTCCCTGAAGCCTGTTTACAGGGTTTCGCACCGGTCAACTGGCACGATGCCATGATTGACATCGACGGCGAAGAGGTTGCAATGCTCTGCGAGCGTTGCAAGGCACTCGAAGTATGGGGCGTCTTCAGCCTGCTTGTCTGGGGAAACAAATCGCGCAATTGCTATGAAAATCGCACAATCGTAGTCAATGATCGCGGCGAGATCGTGCATTCTTATCTCAAAATGAATCCGTGGATTCCTTTTGAGAACTCCATACCCGGAACATCGTGCACGGTCTGCGATGGTCCTAAGGGGTCGAAGATCGGCATCATCATTTGCGCAGACGGCGACTATCCGGAAATCTGGCGTGAAGCCGCGGTACGCGGCGCTAACGTGATCATCCGCCCAACGCACTATATGGATCCTTTCTATGAATCATGGGAGATCACCAATCGCGCAGGCGCTTATTTCAATCAAGTGTATGTCGTGGCGATCAACACCTCCGGCATGGCAAAGAACGAGACACGTTCATGTTTCGGCAGGAGCATGATTCTCGGACCGGACGGCAACATCATTACGGAAGCCGGACGTGGCAACGTCAGCTTGATCAAAGCTGACCTCTACCCCGGTATCATCGACGCGATGCGCAAGAAGGCTGTACACAGCAGCCCTATGTTTTCATACTGCAACCGCGGCGCCAGCTGCCCGGATCTTGGTGGACGCGGGGATTGCACACCGTACACCGCTTACGAAAAAAGGAGGAATGACCTATGATGACCAAACCGTCTTATCCGGCGTTCTTTCACAATATCCATCGCGCACTTCGCGATGTCGAGTATCCGATCACAAAAGAAGCGCTTTTGGAGCTCGTTAAAGATCGAGATGTACGAGTGGACTGGAACGTAACTGTGCCGTTAAGCACAATGATCGAGCCCATTCCGCAGGAATCGTTTTCCTGCGCCGCTGATTTTTATTGCCGCTATATCGCGTCACTCGGGAATTAATCTTCTTTCTATAAAAGAAGAAACAACATGTCGACCCGTGATGCGATTTATAGCGTGTTGTAACCGTCTCGGGCTACACTTGTAGAAAAGACTTGAATCGGCGCATAACGAAAAAAGTTCATCACAAAACAAACATCGCCTGAGCCTCATATCCGGTTCAGGCGATGTTTGTTTTTGTAATTCAAAATAATCAGCTGGAATAGACGTCGCTTGAGATCAATCCGTCCGGTATATCAAACCAATCTGACAGATCGGTTTCTTCTTCGTCATACTCTTGGCGACGGTCTTCATCTTTAAGGGCTCTAAGGTCAAAAGAGCAAATATTGTCAAAACGCTCAGGAGAGAAGCCCTTGGCGATAACGAAGCCTTCAAAGGACTCACGCGTCTTCTGCGTAAAGCCGACGTCGAGACCCTTCTTTTCAACTTCCGTACGTTTAATGGTCGGCTCCTCTTCCGCCGTAGCATTCAGGAGCGGCATATTGCCTGGAATGACCGGAACAGCGCTTATATTCCGATAGCGCGAAAGCCCGGTACCGGCAGGAATCAACTTGCCAATAATGACATTCTCCTTGAGACCTTCAAGCATATCGATTTTGCCTTTGACGGCCGCATCGGTAAGCACACGTGTTGTTTCTTGGAACGAAGCTGCGGAGAGGAACGATTCCGTTGCAAGTGACGCTTTTGTGATCCCCAAGAGGATCTGATGACACTTCGCAGGTCTTAATCCCCTGCTTTCCGCCCAATTGTTCGCCGACCTCAGAATCGCTATATCAACAGTGCTGCCTGTGATGAGCAATGTATCTCCCGGATCGTCGACCTTCACCTTGCGGAGCATCTGGCGCACAATGATTTCCAAATGTTTGTCATTGATTTCGACGCCATTGTTTTTATACACTTTGAGCACTTCCGAAATGATGTACTTTTGCACGCCGGCAGCGCCCTTAATCTTCATGATGTCATGAGGATTAACGGATCCGTCAGTGAGCAGGTCGCCGGCATCCACTTCGTCGCCGGTGTCTACAAGCAGAGGTGTTGAGATCGGAACGGTGTACTTCTTGCTTTTGCCGTCTTCAGCCGTAATTACAACTTCCTGACGCTGCTTTCCTGTTTCAGCTACGGAAATCATGCCCGGAATCTCAGCAATGACCGCTTGTCCTTTCGGTTTACGCGCTTCGAAAAGCTCTTCAACACGTGGAAGACCCATCGTGATATCGCCGCCCGCAGCTACGCCGCCCGTATGGAAGGTACGCAATGTGAGCTGCGTACCGGGTTCACCGATGGACTGCGCAGCCATAATACCGACGGCTTCGCCCACGACAGCTGGTTCGCCGGTCGCGAGATTTTGGCCGTAGCACTTGGCGCAGACCCCTCGATCACAGCCGCAGGTTAATACGCTTCGGATCGAAACTTTCTTGAATCCGATGGCTTCAATGTTTATAGCCATGGTGTGGCCGATCATCTCGTTCTTCGAAACAAGCACCTCACCCGTCTCAGGATGAACGATGTCTTTAGCGGCATAGCGTCCTTCAATACGTGATGCTAGACCTTCGACCACTCGTTTCGTCCTTCCGCCGACGATAACAGGGGACACATCGATGAAGTCATCCGTCCCGCAGTCTTCGGTACGAATAATGACGTCCTGAGCAATATCGACGAGACGCCGCGTGAGGTATCCGGAGTCCGCCGTTTTCAGGGCGGTATCGGACAGTGTCTTACGAGCGCCGTGCGAAGAGATAAAGAATTCAAGCACGTTCATGCCTTCACGCAAGTTAGACTTAATCGGAATTTCGATCGCCTTACCCGATGTGTCGATCATGTTGCCGCGCATGCCGGCAAGCTGCTTAATCTGATCGATGTTACCGCGGGCGCCCGATAGCGACATCATATGAATTGGGTTGTACTTACCGAGACTCTTTTTCACGGCTTCGGTGATCTCATCAGTCGTCTCGCGCCAGATATCAAGAACGGTATTGTAGCGTCCGGATTCGGTCAAGGAACCCAACATATATCTATTGTTAACGTATTCAACGCGTTTTTCCGCTTCCTCAATCAACGCATCTTTTTCTTTAGGAACGGTCATATCAAAAATACCGATCGAAAGACCTCCGATGGTTGAATAGTGAAAACCAAGCGTCTTTATGTCATCAAGTACGCTCGCCGTCTTGGTAATGCCGCACACATGAATACAGCGCTCAATGATACGGCCAAGTTCTCTCTTTCCGACAACAAAATCGCACTCAAGCGCGACCTGACTTTCGGCATCATCCTCCTTGCGTTCGACAAAACCGAGTGTTTGCGGGATGACCTCATTAAAGATACAGCGTCCAAGCGTAGTCTCGACGATGCCATGATACGTCTTACCGTCGCGTGTCACTTCACGTCGAACGCGGATAAGCTGACCGAGTGTGATTTGATGCTCATCGTATGCCATGATGGCTTCTTCGACAGATGAAAACGTGCGCAAAGGCGCATCTTTCGGTTCATCAGGGTTAGGCTTAACGATGGTCAGATAGTAGCAGCCGAGAACCATATCCTGCGTCGGTACCGTGACGGGTTTGCCGTCCTGCGGTTTCAAAAGGTTATTCGCGGCGAACATTAGATAGCGAGCTTCTGCCTGCGCCTCCGAAGAAAGCGGTACATGTACAGGCATCTGGTCGCCGTCGAAGTCCGCGTTAAAGGCAGTACAAGACAGGGGGTGCAGCTGAATGGCGCGTCCTTCAACAAGAACGGGCTCAAACGCTTGAATGCCCAAACGGTGTAGCGTCGGTGCGCGGTTTAGCAAGACGGGGTGATCCTTAATCACCTCATCAAGCATATCCCATACGAGGTCACCGCCGCGCTCAACCTGCCGCCTCGCCGATTTAATATTCTGCGCGTAGCCATGGCGCATCATTTCGCGCATGACAAAAGGCTTGAACAGTTCGAGCGCCATTTCCTTTGGAAGACCGCATTGGTGCATTTTCAGTTCCGGTCCTACAACGATAACGGAACGTCCGGAGTAGTCGACACGTTTGCCCAGCAAGTTCTGACGGAATCGTCCTTGCTTTCCTTTCAGGAGATCAGAGAGTGATTTAAGCGGACGGTTGCCTGCGCCGGTGACGGGACGGCCTCGACGGCCATTATCGATGAGCGCGTCGACCGCCTCCTGAAGCATACGCTTCTCATTGCGTACGATAATATTCGGCGCTCCGAGCTGCAAAAGCTTGTTCAGGCGGTTGTTGCGATTGATCACGCGGCGATAAAGATCATTGAGGTCCGACGTTGCAAAACGGCCGCCGTCAAGCTCCACCATCGGCCGCAGTTCAGGCGGCAATACCGGCAGGACTTCCAGTACCATCCATTCCGGACGGAATCTGGAGTTCCGGAAGGCCTCTACAACTTCCAAGCGCTTAATGAGACGCGCTTTCTTCTGACCGCGCGCTTTTTCGAGCTGGCCGCGCAGGTCTTTTGCAAGTTCCGGCACATCAATCTCTGCAAGAAGGTCACGAATCGCTTCGGCGCCCATTTTGGCAACAAAAGCATTGCGACCGTATTTATAATAGGCTTCACGGTAGTCGCGCTCATTGATAATCTGCATTTTGGCAAATTTCGTCTCGCCGGGATCGATCACAATGTACGCGGCAAAATAGATCACTTTCTCCAAGTTGCGCGGCGACATATCAAGCATCAGGCCGATACGACTCGGAATACCGCGGTAGTACCAAATATGCGTCACAGGTGCAGCGAGGCGAATATGCCCCATACGTTCACGACGCACTTTGGACAGAGTAACCTCGACTCCACACTTGTCACAGATGATGCCGCGATAGCGTTTTGTCTTGTATTTGCCGCAGAAGCATTCCCAGTCACGTGTAGGCCCGAATATTTTTTCGCAGAAAAGCCCGTCCGTTTCCGGCTTAAGCGTGCGGTAGTTTATGGTTTCCGGTTTTTTAACTTCACCTTTCGACCACGAAAGGACTTTGTCCGGAGAGGCGAGACCGATACCTATGGCATCAAAGTTTCTTAATTCAGACATAATTCGTTACGGCCTCCTTTACGCGTTCTCTTCTTCATCGTCGGAAACGTCGGCTTCAAAAACAGGCGCTTCCTCGTCGTCGACATTGCCGGTATCAAACTCATCATCGTCGGCAAAAACGGAATCATCATCGGACAGATCGTCATCTTCATCGGGAACAACGTCGCCCTCTTCATCCAGCACACCGTCGATGAAGCCTCTGCTTTCAAACTCATCATCGTCGGCACCTTGCGGCATTAACATGCCGTCCTCGCCCAAGAGGCGAGAGAGCGTCCTGTAAGTGATCGTTTCGTGATCACCTTCCATATCGTCTTCTTCCGGCAACGGAAGCTCCTCGTTTTCGTCAGAGTAAATATGAACATCAAGACTGAGAGACTGGAGCTCTTTAACGAGGACCTTGAACGCCTCCGGCACGCCTGGCTCGGGGATGTTGTCGCCCTTGACAATGGCTTCGTAAGTTTTCGTGCGACCCCAGATGTCGTCCGACTTCACGGTTAGAATCTCTTGCAGCGTATATGCCGCACCGTAGGCTTCAAGAGCCCAGACTTCCATCTCGCCGAAGCGCTGTCCGCCAAACTGCGCTTTGCCCCCCAGAGGCTGCTGTGTCACAAGAGAATAAGGGCCGATCGAACGCGCGTGGATCTTATCGTCAACAAGGTGCAGTAATTTCATGTAGTACATGATGCCTACCGTGACCGGATTTTCAAAAGGTTCACCGGTTCTGCCGTCATAAAGGATCGTTTTCCCGTCAGTGGACATACCTGCCTTTTTGAACGCTTCCACAACGTCTTCTTCATTCGCGCCGTCAAAGACGGGCGTTGCAATTTTGACTCCGAGTTCGTTGGCGGCAGCGCCGAGGTGAACTTCAAGAAGTTGGCCGACGTTCATACGCGAAGGAACACCCAACGGGTTCAATACGATGTCCAGAGGCGTACCGTCCGGCAGGAAAGGCATATCCTCGACCGGCAAAATCTTGGACACAACACCCTTATTGCCGTGTCGTCCGGCCATCTTGTCACCGACCGAGACTTTCCGCTTCTGAGCGACGTACACACGCACGAGCTTCGTGACACCGTGCTTTAATTGTTCGTCGTTCTCACGTGTAAACACCTTAATATCAACTACGACACCGGATTCACCGTGCGGTACGCGTGTTGACGTGTCGCGAACTTCGCGGACTTTTTCACCGAATATCGCCCGATAGAGGCGCTCTTCCGGTGTCAGCTCTGTCTCGCCTTTAGGCGTGACTTTGCCGACGAGAATGTCTCCGGCACGGACTTCCGCTCCAATACGGATAATCCCCTCTTCGTCAAGATCATGCAGCGATTCATCGGCAACGTTGGGGATCTCTCGCGTGATTTCCTCGGGACCGAGTTTCGTGTCACGCGCTTCACACTCGTATTCCGTAATATGAATCGAGGTGTACAGATCGTCGCGTACGAGACGCTCGCTCATTAGAACGGCGTCTTCATAGTTGTAGCCTTCCCACGTCATAAAACCGACGATAACGTTGCGTCCAAGCGCGAGTTCACCATTATCGGTCGAGGGTCCGTCGCCGATGATCTCACCGGCTTTGACGCGATCGCCGGGAAGCACGAGCGGGCGCTGATTAATGCAGGTTCCTTGGTTGGAACGATCGTATTTTTTCAACGGATACGTATCGATTCCTTCTTCATCCGAGCTCACAACAATGCGGTCTCCGGCAACTTGCACGACAGTTCCGTCGCGCTCCGCAACGACACAAACGCCGGAGTCCTTCGCGGCGCGGTGTTCCATGCCTGTGCCGATGATAGGAGCTTCGGGACGAATAAGCGGAACAGCTTGGCGTTGCATGTTAGAACCCATCAAAGCGCGGTTAGCGTCGTCGTTGCCGAGGAACGGAATCAACGAGGTTGCCACTGAAACCAGCTGCTTCGGCGAAACGTCCATCAGATCGACACGTTCAGGTTCAAGCTCAAAAAATGCGTCACGATAACGGCAGGATATTTTTTTGTTTAGGAAACGGCCTTCCTCATCGAGAGGCTCGTTTGCCTGAGCGATGAAGTATTTGTCTTCCTCATCAGCGGAAAAGTACTCCACTTTGTCGGTAACACAACCTTTTTCCTTGTCATAAATACGGTACGGCGTCTCAAGGAATCCATAACGATTGACACGCGCGTAGGTTGCCAAGGAATTGATAAGACCGATGTTCGGACCTTCCGGAGTCTCAATCGGGCACATACGGCCGTAATGCGATGAGTGCACGTCGCGGACTTCGAAGTTGGCGCGATCACGTGAAAGCCCGCCCGGACCAAGCGCTGAAAGACGGCGTTTGTGCGTCATCTCTGCAAGAGGATTAGGCTGATCGGTAAACTGGGACAACTGGCTCGATCCGAAGAATTCTTTGATCGCCGCGGAAATGGGTCGTGTATTGACGATATCTTTCGGTGTTGCGACCGAGATATCAGGGATGGTTTGCATGCGCTCGCGAACAACGCGATCCATACGTGAAAAACCGATGCGCATCTGGTTTTGCAACAACTCGCCAACTGAACGAATACGACGGTTGCCCAAATGGTCGATGTCATCCCTTTCGCCAATGCCGTATTCAAGGCCGATATAGTAGCTTATCACCGCAAGAAAATCTTGAATGGTGAGATGATTCGGAATAAGTTCCCGGCGGCGCGATTCAAGCTGCGTTCTCAGGGTCACTGAAGGATCGGCAGAAGACATCGCTTCTTCGACGACTTCGCGAAGAACAGGCGTATACACCGCTTCCGAAATGCCGTATTTCTCATAGTCAATACCGACCAGCACATCGTCGCTGAAATAACGGCGGAGATACTGATCAGCGCACACACGATCATTGCCGACAATGCGAATACGATGCTCAATCTGCGTCACCGTATCGCCGATCCGGCGAAGAGGAAAAACGTCGACACTATTGATGCCCGCCTGTTGAATGGCATTAGCCGCTTCTCCGGTAATGATTTCATCAGCCAGAACGAACACTTCACCATCATCGCCTATCACATCATCGGCAGCTCGGTGGCCTTTCAGACGATCCGCGATCGCCAGTTTCTTGTTGAGTTTATAAACACCGACCTTGGCAAGATCGTAACGATTCGGATGGAAGAACATATTGCGAAGAAGCGCCTGCGCGCCTTCACGAGTATAGACTTCTCCGGATCGCAGTTTGCGGAACATCTCCTGCAAACCTTCTTCACTCGAACGACACCCGTCTTTTTTCAGCGTTTGAACTAGCGATTCTTCCTCGCCGAGCAATTCAATGATTTCCTCGTCGGTTCCAAAACCGAGCGCACGAATTAAGATCGTCAAGTAAAATTTGCGCTGGCGATCCATACGTACCCAGAGGAGATTTTTGGCGTCCGACTCAAACTCAATCCAAGCTCCGCGGTTCGGGATAACCTGCGCTGTGTAAAGCTCAACATCGTTTTTATCGCGGACGATGTCAAAGTAAGCGCCGGGTGAACGTACGAGCTGGCTGATCACAACCCGTTCAGCGCCATTAATGATAAAGCTGCCTGTTTCCGTCATGATCGGAAATTCACCAATGTAGACTTCTTGATCTTTTATCGTGTCGCTCGTGCGATCATGAAGCCGAACGGTCATATACATTTTAGCCGCGTAATTGGCGTCGCGGTCTTTGCATTCTTCGATAGAATACGTCGGATTTGTGACATCAAATTCTCGATTAATAAAAGAAAGCTCAATATCCCCTGAAAAATCGGTTATCGGAGAAGCATCTTCAAGAACTTCCATCAGTCCCTCATCAAGGAACCACCTGTAGCTGCTTTTCTGGATTTCCAACAAATCGGGAATATCGAGGATTTCGTCAATCTTAGAATAAGACATTCTCTGAACGCGTCCGTACTGAACGGGCTTAACCATCAGTGATCACCTCACTCAATCAAAACCGGTTAATAATGAAGATAGCGTCAAACCGGTATTGACGATATCTTCTTGCATGATATAATTGCGGTGTCGAACCGCCTTAAGACAGAGAAATATAATATTGTATTTCAGGTGCCAAAGCAGGTTGAACGACACATCAAACGATTCTAACATTTTTCAGGTTGCCTGTCAACGGCCGTTTTTTATGACACAATAAAGCTCAACAACCGGACACCCTGTTGTTGAGCTTTTATCGTTAATAATCGCTATCTCAGTTTATTCCGAACGATGTCGCTTCCGTGGCAGGTTTTTCTTTACTAAACAGAGCCTTAAAGAAATGGATGCGGCCGACAAATTTCATTCCGAACGGGTGTCGTTCACTCTTCACTTCGTTCATGATGGCAGTGGACCACGCGTTTACATGTTCATCGCGAAGCGTTTCGCGGATCGTATTTGTCAATTCCACTTCATCGGCGTGACCTTGGAAATACATCACATGATACCCGAATTGTGTTTTCACAAGCCCTGTATCTCCCGGTTTTCGCGCGGCATCTTCGCACCAGTCACGAAACGGTTTCACAAATTGGGCACTCTGTTCAGAAGAGATGTTCGCGTAAAGGCCGCCATTTGAGGCGCTGCCCTGATCCTTGCTTTTCTCCTGAGCGAGTTGTGAGAAGGCGTCTTCTGTCTGCTCTCCGTCCATAAACGCTTCCCAGACGTCCATCGCTTCAATCTTCAGCAAATCGTAATCTGCCTGAGTCAATTCCTGGCTGCGGTCATATCCCTCTTTTGAAATTAAAATATGACGCACAGAATACGGACGGAAGTTGTCTTTCTCCCGCGACGCAAATTCAACGAGCGTGACATACTTGGTGCCGCGAATTACTTTGTAATCTCCCGCTTTGCGTTCATTGTCGTTCACAAAATCAAAGAGTGTTGTGAGCATCGTGGCTTTCTTGCTGCGTTGAAGAAGCGTATCTTCACCCTCAAGAAGCTTCTTGGCGTCTTCTTCTGAAAGCTGATCGCCCACAGCTTCTAGGAAAGGTTTCAATGTCAACGATTTTCCGGCAGCATCGGCTTTCGCTTCAAGTTCGTCGAGCGCCTTTGTGAGGGCATCCCCTTCAAGCGCGCTGTCTTCCGGCTTAAAATCGTACGAATAATAGGAGAAAATATCGTAGTCATCGCGATGCTCATCGTAGTAAGCCTCGATACTCTCGTCAGAGATGTCCGCTGCTTCACGGATCGAGTTCATATAATAGGAGATTTTCATATTCTCCTCCATATTGCTTTGAACCGATTTCAAGCGTGTGCCTGGTCCGTAATACATTTCCAGAATTGATGTCACGGAACGACCGGACTGCTCCGACAGCTGAAGCATTTGCTTTTCATAGGCATCGAGCGCTTCCTTGATTTCTTTGCTTTGTTCATCGTTCGGTTTAAAACCAGCTTTTACCATATCGGCGGAGGTTGCGGCAAAGTACTCGAGCTGTGAAATAGCCGATTCAATCAGAAGATCGCGCAAAGTCTGATCCGGGGCATAAGGAGATGGTGACATGAGGGTCTCCTGAAATTCCTCTGTAAACACAAGACCGAGCTGCGCGTTGACCGCCATATTGCCAATATTGAGATTGAGATCACTCGCGGAGAACTGGCGACCGTTCACTGTCAGCGCATTAACTTTGCGAACGACGATCCCGGAACGGATGACAAGCCAGCCAACAAGTATAATCGCCAAAAGGCAGGCTGCCGCAATGAGCAGAACCTTCTTCCAAATGCGATGCGAGCCGATCTTCTTTTTCTTGCCTTGGCTCCCTTTCATGCGCGCAATACGCGCTTTGCGTTCTGCCCGCTCCACCTGAGCCTTCCACTCCGTCGACGTATTCGATTCTTTCTTTGCCATGTCCGACATCTCCTTCGAAACTGCTTTTGTCTTAAAAAGCAACATTCAAGCACGAAAACAAGTTTATCACACTGAAGAACAACAGGAAAAGGTTAGACCTAAAGTTGTAGTAACACGCATGAGGATAACTCAATAATCGAAATTGCCCTCCGCTCGGCAAGTTGAAGCGACGCGTGTGAGGATAACGCTGTTCAACACGTAAAACTAAAATCCGATGACGATAAGCCTGATGAAGTACGAGCGATACTAACAATATTCGACGTGTTCAAGAAGATCATCCATCCGGTCAATCCAAAAGGTCGGATCAAGATCGCGAAGTTCCTCTTTATCCATCGCCGTCCAGCCCACTATACATGACAACGTGCCGGCATTGTTCGCACAGTGCAAATCATGCACACTGTCACCGACATAAAGGACGCGAGAAGGTTCAGATAATCCGGCGTGACGCATCGCAAGATACAGCGGCTCCGGATACGGTTTTGGACGTTTTGGATCGTTCGCGCTGACACACACCGAAAAATAACGTTCTAAATCGTACTGTTCCATCAGCACGTCCATGCCGGCGCGACGGCGCGAAGTTACGATCCCGAGAATAAAGCCTCTCGACTTCAATTCGGTCAATGTTTCAACAACACCGGGGAAAATTTCAACCATATCCGTCATGCGAGGAATGCTCCATTCCAAATATTCTTCAAGCATCTCACCTGCCCGGTTCTTGCCGTATTCTTCAAATGTTTTTTCAAGAGGCACGCCGATGGTACTGAGAATGGTCTGTTCATCGGGAATCCAGCCAAGACATTTTTCAAAAGTATGCCTGTGTGAGGCGACGATCAACGGAATGGTGTCAACCAGCGTACCATCCAAATCAAAGAAAATAGCTTTCAGCGGATAACGCTGTTGTTTCATAAAATCAGTCATCAAGAGTGCTCGCATTATCAGCTTCATCAGAAGCGCGTATGACACGAATCCATGCGATGCGGTTATCTTCGACAGACGTAACGTAAAATGTCAAAGGACCGAAAGTAATACATGGATGTTCATTTTCTTCCGGGATGCGATCGAGTCGCTCAATAACAAACCCGGCTGTCGAATCAAACTCATCCTCGCCGAAAAACACACCCGTCTCTCGCGCTAAACGATCGATTGGATACGATCCGGCAACGAGCCATGTATTCGGCGCAACACGGATCAATTCCTGTTCGTCATCGTCGTATTCGTCTTCAATGTTGCCTACTATCTGTTCAACCAAGTCTTCGATAGTAATCATGCCCGCCGTACCGCCGTATTCATCGATGACGATGGCCATCTGCACGTGCTCTTGTTGCATTTCACGCAAAAGTTGGCGCGTGTTACGCGACTCCGGTGTAAACCACGGTTCGCGCATCATTTTCTCCAAGGAGAACGGATCGTCCTGTTCCACGAAGAGAAGATCTTTGACGTGCAAAATCCCGACGACATTGTCCACCGTGCCGTTATAAATCGGAAATCGCGTATGTCGAGTCTCGCGGATGAAATTGAGCGTCGTTGCGTAATCGGTGTCGATGGGTAGAGCATCGATCTCAATGCGGTGTGTCATAATGTCGGAAGCCACTTTATCATCAAACTGAAACAAATTTTCAATGTATTCGATGTTATCGGCCTCAAAGTCGCTTTCACCGCTATCATTGCCCAACATGCTTAATATTTCATCTTCAGTCAGAATCTGACTCCGATCCTTGACATCCTTCAAATGGAGCATTTTCATGATGCCGCTTGCGATCAAGTGGACGAGGCGATCGATCGGACGGACGAAAAAAATAAGAATCGAGACTACGGGCCAGACATTACAGGCAAACAATTCACGGCGCCGTCCACCCGCGCGCGAGGGAATTACAAAACCGATGATAAGCACGACAAAAATCGAGATAATATACCATCCGAATGATATCCAGCCGCGTATCGGCACAGCCGGCGACCCGATAAGCGCAAGAAACGACGGGAGCGCCGCACTTATGCTTGCGATTAAAAACGCAGTGCTGCTAAGAAAGACAGTTGTACGTATTTCGCGCGCAAAAACATCGCGCGCATCCATTTTTTTGGCAAGGGACGCAGACACACGCGGTCGATCCGAAGGATCATCGCATGCTAGTGGCAAAAAATCCACCGATTTTTTGAAAACGTTGAGGAGAGCAGTCATTACGATAAACAGCAATGGCCAGACAAGATTCATCCAAAGCGCTCCGGCAGAAAGAATGACATATCGAAATAGCGGTAATCCGGCTGATATGATGTCAGCGAATATGGGCATGCAATGCTCCCGTGTCTCCTCCGGAGATTCTTAATAAAATACGTGATTCCAAGATAACAGATATTAAAAGAAAGATGCGCCTTCCTTTTGGGAAAAATGGCGCATCTTTTCAACTAAATATGGTTTATTGATCTTCGCGACGAGCTTCTGCTTCTGCAATCACGCGATCGGCAAACTGCTGAGGCATCTGTTCGTAGCGCACGAATTCCATGGTAAACCAGCCTCGTCCCTGCGTCATTGACTTCAGATCAGTCGCATATTTTGCGATTTCTCCGCGCGGGGCTTCTGCTTCCACCACTTGGAAACCGGGAATTTCGCTTTCGGCATGAATACCCATGATGCGCCCGCGGCGTTTATTGAGATCGCCCATGATGTCGCCTAAGAACGTATCCGGAATATGCACCATCAGTTTATCGATGGGCTCCAACAGAACAGGATTAGCTTTCGGCAAACCTTCACGGTAAGCCAGACGCGCAGCGAGCTTGAATGAAAGCTCGTTTGAGTCAACGTCATGATACGATCCGTCGTAAAGCGTCGCCTTGAGGAAAACGACAGGGTAACCCGCGAGAGGACCTTCGTCTATGGCTTCGCGGAGACCTTTTTCAACCGCGGGGAAGTAGTTCTTTGGCACAGCGCCGCCGAACACTTCTTCGTCAAATTCAAGATCTTCGCTCTCACCGGGCTCAAAGCGAATCCAAACATCGCCGTACTGTCCATGACCGCCGGTCTGTTTTTTGTGTCGACCCTGTACGCTCACCGTCTTACGAATCGTTTCACGGTAGGCAATACGAGGTTCTGACAGTTGCGCCTCAACACCGAATTTTGACTTCAGGCGCGCGCAGATGACAGTAAGCTGTACTTCTCCAAGTCCTGAAAGAAGGAACTGGCGCGTTTCCGCATCGTTGACAATGTCAAACACGACATCTTCATCTTTCAGGCGGATAAGACCTTGCATGATCTTTTCTTCATCGCCCTTGTTGACCGGAGAAATCGCCAATGTCATACAAGGAGTCGGCATATCCGGGGGAATAATCTTTACCGCTTGATCCTTGTCTGCAATGGTGTGAAGCGTCATTGTCTCTGACAGCTTAGCGATGGAACCGATGTCGCCGGCGACAATTCTTTCTGTCGGCTCCTGTTTCTTGCCGTTCTGGAAATTGAGGCCGATCAAACGCTCTTCAACATCTTGACTCGCGTTGTATAGAGTGCCGTCACTCGTAATTTCGCCGGAAAATACGCGGAAAAGCGATATGCGGCCGACAAAGGGATCAACAAAGGTCTTGAAAACAAACGCCGCCAACGGCTCATCCTGAGATGCATTGATTGTTACCTCTTCACCGGCTCTGTTGATTGCTTTGATTCGATGTGACGTCGGAAGAGGGAAATAACGGGCGATAGCGTCGAGTGCGAATGAGATGCCTAGATTCTCTGAAGCAGATCCCGCAAACACGGGTTTAATAGAACCTGAGGTAATGGCAAGCCGCATGCCGTGTGAAAGCTCGTCCGGCGTAAAAGGCTCCCCTTCAAAATATTTTTCCATCAGATGTTCGTCGTTCTCTGCGATCTGCTCATTGATGCTTTCAACGTAGGATTCAACGACGTCTTCTAAATCTGCCGGAATCTCCGTCTCTTTCATCTCACCTTTTTTACCTGAAAAAGTAAACGCTTTTTGGTTGAGAACATCAACGAGGCCGATCAATCGGTCGCCGTCTTTGATGGGAACTGAAAGCGGCAACACTCGATCTCCGTAAGCTTCCCGAAGCGCTTCGAGCGTCTTCGCAAAATCAGAGTTCGCCTCATCCATGCGATTTATAAAGAATGAAATCGGCATATTCTGTGTCTCGGCGTTGCGAACAGCCTTCTCCGCTCCGACTGATAGGCCGTCCTTGCCGGACATGATGATCATTGCGGTGTCGCCTGCAAACATGCCGAGAATCTGTTCGCCCAAAAAGTCGAAGTCGCCGGGCGTATCAATGAAGTTAAGTTTGCAGTCTTTCCAACGGCACCACGCAACAGACGTGCTGATGGAGTTGCCGCGACGCATTTCTTCGGCGTCAAAGTCGGTCACAGTGTTGCCATCATTTGATCGACCCATGCGATCAATGATGCCACCGCAATAAAGTGCGGCTTCGACAAACGCCGTCTTGCCGACGCCGCCGTGACCCATCACGGTGATGTTTCTGATTTTATCTGTCGTAAGTTTCATATTTCCCCCTTCAAGAAAGACAATTTTGTCCATTATAGCGCATCGGCGCAGCGAAAATCACGAATCCCCTGAAATGATCGAGAATGACGGCATCTTAGCAATGCGCCGTTGTTTCGCAATTCGCGTCACGACGGCTCCAACGTATCGATTAGGTATGCTATCAGTCGGACGCGCCAGGCCACTTGAGGATCACCACATCCTCAGGAGTGCCGATCACTTGTACATAGCCGAACTCCAGCGCCTCTTCCTTGATATCATCGGCGGAAAAACTATACCAGCGCTGATCAAAAACGAGGTATTCGAGATGCCCATCCTGAAGTGACTGTCTATGATATCCGAGATCATAAATCTCTGCACGGTTGCCCAGATAGCATGTGAAAAATGTTGTAGCGCCGACACTTGCCTCTTTTGGAATCATGGCCAGACAACGCCTGACCTCGGTCAGCTTCTGACGGTTGAGCTTCTCATAAAGGATCGTAGCCTTGCGCTCGGATAACAGAAATAAACTTTGCGAGGTGGCACAAAGCAAGGCAAACGCCACCACAAAAGCGAGCACACGCCTTAATCGGACAGAGCGCGGACTTACCGATTGAACTGCCGGAATAACCGAGCGCTTTGAAGTCATTGCTTTTTTATCGTTACGTTGCTTCGCTTTAACAGTATCGTTGCCGGACGTCGGCTTATCTGTCACTTCTTGAGGACGTACAAAACCGCCCGCGGCAAGAACACGATTTTCATCCTGTCTGTAGGACGCGCGGGAAGTAGCGCTGCTCTTTTCAATGCGCGCCAACCGGATAGGTTGTTTAATTTGTGTGTCCATTATCGGTTGCGTGTCTGCACGATCATCTGTCTTCGGAGTTGCACGTAAAAACGGACGTTCAATTTCATCAAGACTGTCACTCGATAAAGGCGCCTTATGTGACTGAGCAGGCACAGGCGAGACGAACGCAGGCGCGCGAAGACCCGGTCGTCTCATAACGCCCTGTTGTGACGGTTTAGAGATTTGCTGCTCAGGCAGTCGTTTGCCATTGTCGTTCTTATTGCGAGGTTGCTCTGACCGTGCACCAGACGTCTTTACATTCTCAACTTCATAGGCATTGTCTGCCTCCTCAACAGACACTTGTTCATTTGCCTCTTGTCGTATTAAGGTTGCTCTTGACATTTTTCTTAATGATTGAATAGTGAGAGGTTTACTTTCGCGTTCACCCTGTGAGCTTTTATCCTCTACAACGGATGCTTGTTCAATCTCATCTTGTCGCAACAACACCGCTCTTGACATTTTGCCCAACGATGGATGTGTTACAGGCACCCAATCGCTGTCAACCGGAGAGCTTTTGACCTCTGCTTCAGACATTCGATCAATCGCACCCTGTCTCGTTAACGGCGACGTTGATGTTTTTTCCGGAACGGAGCGTGCGATCGACACACGCTCGCTATAGCCTGCAACGGCCATCACTGCCATAAAAATGAGGAGCGCTCCGCTTCCGTAGTTATATTGGAATCGCAAATCATACTGATAAGTGTAATTTGAGGACAAATTCATAACGATGAGCGGAATGATCAGGAAATAATGCGCGCCTTTTCGCTGAAAGAGAGGCAGAAATCCGAGACTTCCCAATACAACCAAAAGATAGGCGATTTTTTCCATCGTCCAAAACGTTGACAAATAATACGCGGGATTTTGCAGTATCGCAGGGATAATACCAAGGACACCAAGCTCTTTATAAACAAACAGATTGTTGAAACGATACGTCATAATGCCGAAGCCGGCGTTGCGGAGATAGGCAGAAACCCATATAAAATAGACCAAGGAGCCGACGAGCAAAATGGCGGCATGTATATAATCCTTACGCCGTTTGTACTGATTGTCGGCGGACATCCCGCCAAAAAGCACAAACAGCGCGATAGCGACAACGTACAGCGCCGCGTCTTCCTTCACCATAAGCGTCAACGCGGTAAAGAGCATCACAAGAACGGTACGACGCGTGTAACAGGCATATATGAGCCATAACGTCAGAGGAGCGAGAAAACAATTTTCGTGAAGATCGTATAGATTGCTCCCGAGCATACCCGGCTGAAGAACGTACAGAACAGCCGCGGCAAGACGCCATGCTTTGCTCCCTCGAAAATAGCGTTTAGCAAGAAGATCGAGCGGGATGACACCCGAAAGAACGACAAGAATCTGCAACACTTGGAGGGTTTCAGCAGACGGAGCGATCGCGTAAAAAGGCAGCAGTACATAAAAAATGGGCGACATATGGATGTTGAAATGGGAAAGCGGCATGTCGCGTTCTAATGTCGTAATCGGCGCGCCCGTCGTTTTCATGTTGTGGAACATTTGTGTAAAGATGCCCATATCGTATGTCGGGGAGAGAAAACTGCTGACACGCGCCACCATGATGATCATCAAAAGCGCAGCGGGGATGAGCGCTAATAGAAAGAGGATCACACACAGTCTCGGAGAACGTTCAAGAGAGAGCTTACGTCCTATACCTTTCTTAAATGGAATGTAAAGAAACGCTCCGATAATGGCTGCGCCTAAAGCAGCAATCCAGAGCCGTCCGGCAGGTGTTCCGATAATCCAGAGCCATAAGGCGGATGTTCCGAAAAACATGCGCTCTGTAAGCGCGTCGCCGGAAGATCTGAAAAAAAACTGCTGGGTAACAAAGCCTAGTGGAATAACTGCTGATAAAACACACAGCACGATGAAAAGTCTACGATTAGTTCGAGTGAACACAATGCTGTTCGAAATCTTCTCCGGCGTGTCGGAGGTGCTTATTTTAGAATTATCGGACGAAATATTAACTTTGCCGGCTCTTTCCGGATCTGACGACACCGTCTGCACAGCAACGTCTCGTTTATCGCCGTTTCTGCCATTCGTGAGAGAAGAGTTTTTTGTCTTTTTGAAGGCATCGTGAGCGGACAAGTTATTCTCTTTGACCACAGAAGGGCTTTGACGAATTGCTTTGTTATTAGAACGGAGAAAAAAGGGAACAACGTCGGATGTTGCCGCTCTTATTTCGTCGCTTTTCTCTTTGTTCCACGACATGCGAAGACCGTGTACTTCTGCGTAGCCATGAAAGAGTACGGGAACGGCAATTAGCAGAGCACCAACTATAAACGCAGGTTCTCCGCTTCGGTGCGCGCTGATCGCAAGGTACAACTGAATCGAAACGAGAAGAATCAGGCGAACGGAGGCTTCCGGAAAAACGTACGCAAAAAGAAAGACGAAGATTAATGAAACGAGAAATAGAATACCTTGAAAAAGGGCGCTATACGGGGTCGTTTCAATTGTCGAGAAAAAACGACCGGCAGGATTCATGCGAAAACTGAAGAGGAAACAAGTCAGAAAATAAGCGGCAACAACAAGCGTACTAATCCGCGCGATGCGCGCGCCTTTATTCTTCTTCATATCGCGTTTGAGGTTCTCTTCTTGTGACGGCACTTCTTACCCTTTGCAATGGCGCCTTTCATGCTTAATAGATTCTTATTTTTCACATGGCGACCTTAATACTACAAGATCCAGTTTACATCAATCAAAATTACCGTCAAGCAAAAAAATCTCTCAATTGCATCGTGACGACAAGCGTATTTTGTACGTTTACCGGGAGCATCCTGAATAATCTTAACATGGAGAATCTACATCACATGTGCTTCGCGCGCGAATCGGCGGCATCGCGGAGCACGGCGACCACTCCATCGCGCGTTTCCGGTTTCATGACGCGACTTCTAAAAGTTGCCGCGCCCGGAAAACCTTTGAGGTAAAATGCGAGCGAGGATCGCATTTCGCGCACGGCGACCGCTTCGCCTAGTCGTTCGATCGTCGCGTCGAGTTGAGCCATCATGATTTGAAGCCACGCTTCAGCGGAAAGTCGGTTTGAATCGAGCACCGTTGATTCATCCTGCCGGCTCTCTTGATCAGAACACAAATTTAGATCCCGGCGCAAAGTCATAAATAGTCGGGGATTGCCGCGCGAAGCGCGTCCAATGGCAAAGCCGTCGCAACCTGTTTCATTACGCATTTTTATAAGATCGCCGGCCGTCACAAGATCGCCATTTCCTATAACCGGCACGTCAATCGCATCTTTGACTTGAGCGATACGAGGCCAGTCTGCATATCCGCTGTAAAATTGATCGGCAGTCCGCGCATGACAAGTTACTGCCGTCGCTCCGGCGGACACGACGGTTTTTGCGACGAGCGGAGCATTGATGGATGCCTGATCAAGTCCTAATCGAATTTTTACTGTAATAAAACGCCCGTGCCTTGAAGCAGCGCGCTCGGCAGCCTCAACGATACGCCCGCACAGCAGCGGATTTCCCATGAGCGCCGCGCCTGCGCCTTCCTTGGCGACCTTAGGGACAGGACACCCCATATTGATATCGACAAATGCCGCCGTCTGCAATTGGGTCTCCTCAAAGATCAAGTCAATCGCCGCCGCAAAATCTGCCGGCACCGATCCAAAAAGTTGAATCCCCCAAGGGCGCTTATTAATTATTGACGCCGCATTGTCGGAAGCCGGAAAATTCAAAAAGGGTACATGGGAAAAGGTATCCGGCGGTGCGAGATAACGGAGGCTTCTGCATAATCCTCGGTCATATGTGATGCCGCGCGCAGAAACAAGTTCCGTCACCGTGTAGGAGGCGCCAAAATGCGCGGCAAGACCGCGAAAAGCGGGCGTTGTAAAACCGGCCATCGGCGCTAGGCCGATGACCGGTTCATTTTCCGGAAATAGGCGATTAAACGCGTTCACGATTACTTCAGTCAGACAACAGATGAACGAACAGACCGGAGCGCAGTTTGGGCTCAAACCATGTTGATTTCGGAGGCATGACCATCCCCGCATCCGCGATGTTAAAAAGATCATCGATCGTCGGAGGACACATCGCAAAAGCGACACCGCCTTCCTCATCAACACGGCGCTTTAGTTCACCGAGCCCACGGATACCGCCCACAAAATCAATACGCGGATTGGTGCGCGGATCATCGATGCCAAGAAGCGGCGCCAACACGCGATCTTGCAACACTGACACATCAAGACGCTCGACTAGTTCAAGCCCCTCAAACAGTGAGGGCGGAGATTCGACACTGTACCAATTGCCGTCAAGGTACATGCACATGGTGCCTTTTTTGTGCGGATGAAAGGCTTGATGCGTTTTTTCTACGTGAAAAAGTGCCGAGAGTTTCTCAAGAAACATGTTCGTCGTCATACCGTTAAGATCCGATACAATCCTGTTGTAATCCATGATGTAGAGATCTTCATCGGGAAAGATGACCGCCATGAAATAGTTAAATTCTGCATCTTTCGGCGCATCCGGAAACTCTTTGCGACGTTCTAATGCCACGTTGACTGATGACGCCGATCGATGGTGCCCGTCTGCGATGTAGAGTGCGTCTACGTCGCTGAACAAAGCTTGCAGTTCGGCAATGATCGCAGGGCTGTCGATCACCCAAACGATGTGTGTGACGTCATCCTCTGTCTTAAAATCGGCATATGGCTCGTTGAGCTTGATGACATCGTTAATCACACAACGAATGCGGTCATCATGTCGATACGTAAGAAATATGGGCGCCGTATGGGCGTTACAAATGTCAAAATGGCGCGTGCGGTCTACTTCTTTCTCCTTACGCGTAAACTCATGTTTTTTAATCTCGTTGGAAAGGTATTCATCGACGGAAACCGTCGCGACCAAACCTGTCTGCACTCGCCCCTTCATAATCTGGCGATAGATGTAGAAATGCGGCTTCTCATCCTGAGCCATAATACCTTCATCGATCATCTCGTATAAACGTTTGCAGCCGAGGTCGTAGACGGCATCGTCATAATCGTCGACGCTTTCGGGCAAATTAATCTCCGCGCGGACGACATGAAGGAAACTTTCCGGATTGCCCTCAGCCATCACTTTCGCTTCTTCACGATTCATCACGTCATAAGGGAGTGAAGCTATTGTTTCAGCGTGTCCCGGACAGGGTCGAACTGCTTTGAAAGGTCTTACGATCGCCATTAAAACTTCTCCTTGATGATGTCGACGATCTCGTCGCCGATGCGTTCCTGTGCTTCTTTCGTCGCAGCGCCTATGTGCGGCGTCATAGAGATCCGTTCACATTCCGCGATGCGATCGTTGTCAAACGGTTCATTCACGAAAACATCGAGTGCTGCGCCAGCAACTTTGCCGGAACGAACGGCGTCGACAAGCGCGTCTTCGTCAATCACTCCGCCGCGAGCGCAGTTGATAATAAAGACGCCGTCTTTCATTCGCTCAATTTCCTTTTCACCGATCAGGGGCTTGCCGCCGGCAAAGGGCATATGGATCGAGATAAAATCGGATTCTTCCAGAAGACAATCTGTCGTGACTTGTCGACAAGTATCGCTGTCAATGCCGTGATCGTGAGTGGCTATGAATTCAATATTCATTCCCAAAGCAATGCACTTCTGGGCAAGAAGTTTCGCAATGCGACCGAAGCCGATCAGTCCAAGTGTCTTACCCGACAGCTCTATGCCCGAATACTGCTTTTTAAGCCATTTGCCTTGGCGCATGGTGACATTGGCTTCACCGATGTGACGAGCAAGGCTCAGCATATGACCGAGGGCGAGCTCCGCCACCGCATTACTGGAAG
>JAAZJH010000010.1 GCA_012800435.1 Clostridiaceae bacterium
GGATTCATTTAGAAAACTTGTCGTAACAGGCGGTAATACAAAAATGCACACCGATGAAAATGGCATCAGTTATGTGGGAATCATCCCGTTCCTGCTTGAGGAGATTGACAATCTGTTATAAGGAAGCGGAACCGGCTTATGCCAACAATCAGAACGTGAACTGAAGCAGCGCTAAGGTCTCTTTTTTGTTCAGAAAGAGCAGTGTGATTAGGAGTGTGCATACTGCCGCTTTTTGCGTATAATGACGGAATGTGATAAAAGTACGGATCAGATCTTATGCGATTGACGGGTTAGCGATTGATCGGGGTTCTCTTTGGCGCCTAAACGTTAATCTGCTTTGTCAAGGAGAATTTATGGAGTTTTTTTTACATTTTTTTAACGGTGTTGAACGGGAGCAACCCGTCATTATTCCGTTGCCGTTAAAGATCGGCTTGTACGCATTATGGCTCGGCGGTATGGCATTTCTTTTTCTGTCACGTCATCGCCTCTCAAAACTTCGAAATCCCGAGCGTATCGCAAAGGCGATGGGCATCATTTTGCTGGTCGATCAGGTGGTTCTCTACAGTTGGCAATTTCTCTCCGGATATTTTAATCTGGAGATGAGCCTTCCTCTCTACCATTGTCGTATTGCCGTGCCGCTTCTCATTCTCGATCTCGTTTTCGGAGTTAAAGTCTTGCGTCCGATATGGATTTTCTGGGCAGCGCTCGGAACCGTCTTTTCGATGATCTTTATGGATCTCTATCGATTCGATTTTCCGCATTACACGAATTTCCAGTTCTTCATCGTGCACATTCTCCTCGGATGGGCGATATGCTATGTGGTATTCGTATTGGACTATCGGTTCGAGAAGAAGGGATTGAAGCTTGCCCTGATCGTCACCTTCGCGTACAACATCTTTCTGATCTTGTTCAATGCCGTATTTAACGGAACGTTTATCGCAAATGCCGATCTGCAATATAATTACGGATACATGTTGTTTCCACCGGGATCACTGCAAGATTTCGTCTTGTCATTCCCGCCGTTTCTCTATTACATTATCATGTTGATCGGTTATGAGCTTTTGATCTTGCTCCTGCACAGTTTAGGGCGATTTATGAACAGATTGAGCAGTGAAAAACACGCTCAAATTGCCTGACGCGTTCTATCCTCTTAAGGCAAATGGGCGTGCAATGTAATTTTAGCAGTATTGTCTGTCAGCCTGTATATGGAGCCTTGACGCCGGTTCGATTGCGAAGAAGGCGTGAGTCATTCAGCTGCAGTCTGAGAGAATCAACGATCGTCCATGTTAAGATTGCGAAAACAAGGGAAAAGTCATGCGGGATAAATTGATAAAAGAGAAACCCTCAACGCCGTCTTTGAAGGATAAAAATTCTTTCCTTCGCTATGCGCGCTATTTTTGGCGCGATATCTTTCTGATCGCCGTCTTTTTTGCCTCTATGTGGGTGATGGAACTCTTAAACCGTCCATTCGGAATAGTGCGCGATCTTTCGATCCCTTTCGACCAAGTGATTCCCCTCTGGCCGTGGACGGTCGTTATTTACATGACGTGGGCGCCGCTGATCATTGCGCTTGCCTTCGTTTTTTTCTTGTACGATCGCCATTTGATGCGACGTTACTTGATCACGATGGGCATCGGTCAGTTGCTTGCCAATTTGACTTTTCCGTTTTTTCAGACGGCGATCCCGCGTCCTTACGAGCAAGTATTTTCGGGGACCGATCTTTTTACAAAGATGCTGGCCGTCGTCTACCGGGTCGACAATCACTACTGCGGCTTCCCTTCCATCCACGTGATTAACTGCGTCATCACCATGGTGATGATCTGGTCTTTCCGCGAAGCGAAAACGTGGGTGAAGCTTTTGGTGACGATCTATTTCGGCATTATTGCCATCACGACCGTCACCACGAAACAGCATGTCGTGCTCGACATCCCCGGAGGCGTCGTATACGCTTTCATAGCGATGCCGCTGGCGATTCCACTGATCCGCCTTTATGAAAAGAAGGTACTGCCCGAATCGTCTCTGTGAGATAATCAAATTTCGCGCGGGAAAGGATACAATACTGAGTCGTCCTTTATTATGCCTTGAAACGTTGAAATATCAAGCTTTCAAGAGAGTTTTCAAAGATACGAAAGGATGCAAAAGAGAGTTGTTGAGCTCAAAATGAATCCGGTTATTACTTTCCTGATTTCATCTTGAAACCACTACACGAACGTCAGTGTTTCGTGTAACTTAGTGATAAAATAAATTAATAAAATACGTCATTTAATCTGAGTGCATTTCATAGCTCTCGCCTACAGCGGGTAATTACAAGGAGATAAATAAAATGAAAAGAAAACTGTTTAGAATGATGGCTGTCATGTTGGCGACGATCCTTTGCGTTACAATGTTTGCCGCATGTACAAAGGAGTCGAAAAGCGATAAGGAGTATTGGTTCTCTTCTTACGAAAGCAAGTTTGTCGCTTATGACGAAAAAACGAACAATATCAACGAAGCGGGCACCTATTGGAACATGACAGTGAAAAAGGACTGTACCGTCACCCTTTCAGTTAGTGTGGATGTGGATTTTGCTTTTTCGGCATTATATTTTTACGTCAACGGAGAGCAAATACGCAGTGAGGTGGAGACGGATATCTATTCGTTAGTCTACAAGGATCTCAAGCTCAAAAAAGGTGACAATTTAAAGCTTCATGCCTTTTGGGTTAACAGTTTGAAGACCGACGACAAGGGCTTCGAGATAGCCGTTTTCTGTATTGATGATGGTACAGGCAACTATATAGTCGAAGGTATTAAGTAAC
>JAAZJH010000011.1 GCA_012800435.1 Clostridiaceae bacterium
CGTTATAAAGCCGTCTTTTGGGGGATAGTAACCTTCGAGAGAAATCGATCCTGCCGTCGTAGGCATGTCATTAGTGTTCACGTTATCTTTTAACAGCACAGGAATGCCGTGGAGCGGCCCGGTGAAATCTCCAGTTTCATGAAACACGCGATCCAGTCGATCCGCCTCATCAATCGCATGAGGATTCACAACAATGATTGAATTGAGTTTCGGTCCTTTTTGATCATAGGCGTCGATGCGGGCAAGATAAGCCTCAACGAGCGCGCGGCATGTCAGCGACCCTTCACGTATCGCATCATGTACATCTTTTATCGTCGTTTCCATCAGTTCAAAACGATTCATAGCTTTACCCCCTTTATTTGAAAAACGGAGCGCACCTCTGTTTGATGCGCTCCGCTGTCATTGAGAAGAACAAGACCATTTCGTTGACCTTCTCAGAAACAATGTTGTGATAACGTATTGCGTCTCACGGTTAAACCTTAAGAGACCTTAAGAGAAGAAGTTCAATAAAAGGCCTGCGGCAATCGCAGAGCCGATAACTCCCGCCACATTCGGTCCCATCGCGTGCATCAGAAGGAAGTTTGAGGGGTTGTACTGTTGCCCAACTTTCTGAACGACACGCGCAGCCATCGGCACAGCTGATACACCCGCCGCACCGATCAACGGATTGACCTTCCCCTTGGAAGTCACATACATCAATTTCCCGAGCAATACGCCGCCCGCCGTTCCAATAGAGAAGGCAACTAAGCCCAAGAAAATTATTTTCAGTGTATCAGGATGCAAGAAGAGTTCAGCAGTCGATTTTGCGCCGACAGTCAAGCCAAGGAAGAGGGATACGATATACATCAAACTGCTCTCAATGGCATTTACGAGAAGCGGTACTTTGCCGGACTCTTTAAGCAGGTTGCCAAGCATCAGCATGCCGATTAATGAACCTGCAGACGGCAGCAACAAAATAGTAAACAGCGACACGACGATAGGAAAGAGTACTTTCTCCTGTTTGCTCACCGGGCGAAGCTGTTCCATCTTGACCTTTCGTTCTTTTTCTGTCGTCAGTAACTTCATGATGGGTGGTTGTATGATCGGAACCAATGACATATACGAATACGCTGCAATAGCGATCGGTCCAAGGAGATGGGAAGCCAGTTTCGATGTCAGGAACAGCGCCGTCGGTCCATCCGCACCGCCGATGATGCCGATAGATGCAGCTTCCGGGCCTGTAAATCCCAATGCGACCGCACCCATAAAGGTAAAGAAAATCCCTAATTGTGCCGCCGCACCGAGTAAAAGACTTTTCGGATTCGCGATTAGAGGTCCGAAATCAGTGCCGCAACCTATACACAAGAAGATCAGAGGTGGGTAAATACCCAACTTTGTTCCCTGAAAAAGCAAGTTTACAAGGCCGCCTACATCTTCTGAAGCCAATTCAGCCAGAGGCAGGTTGGCGATCAGCATACCGAACGCGATCGGAATGAGCAGGTATGGCTCGTATCCTCTTCCAATCGCAAGGTAAAGAAAGACGCACGCGATAATGATCATAATGAGGTTGCCGGGAATCATCACCCCGAGAAGCTCCACATTCGGAGTAAAAAGAGGGCCGATTCCTGAAGCATTAATAAAATCAACAATTGCTTGCCACATAGTGTACCTCTACTTGTATGTAACGAGTGGATCTCCGGCAGCCACGTTATCCCCCCTGCCGACTGAAATGCTTGCGATTTCCCCGTCGTGGGGCGCCGGAATCTCGTTTTCCATTTTCATTGCCTCAATCACAACGAGGGTATCGCCTGCTTTAACCTGATCCCCAACATTGACATTGATAGTAAAAATTTTGCCTTGAAGCGGTGCCACCACAACTTCTCCATCACCTGCGGGTGCAGAAACCGGAGCGGGCGCCACAGGAGCAGAAGCAGCCACAGGCGCAGGGGCAGGTGCCGGAGCGACAGGTTGTGCAACAGGCGCCGGAGCGGCGCTCCCCATTTCTTCTACTTGTACTACGTGCTCGACACCATCGATCACGATACGAAACGTTTTAATACGCGACATAATATTATAATTCCTTTCTTAAACTAGCTTTACTAACGTGAGCGCCAAAGCGCGCTCTGAACGCTCGCCTGTTCCCAACCGGAAAGCACCTGACCTGAGCGAACTATTTTCCGTACAGACAGGGTTTGCCCGTCCTGCTCATATGCCTTAATCGCTGCCATGATAATGGCAAGCGTGCGCGCATCTGCGCGTCCCGACGTCTGTGATGACGACGGAGATGAATCTACGGGTTTTGCATCTTTTTTCAGGCTCTGACCTGAGGATCCTGATCCGCTACCAGGCTCATCTTTGTCCTTTTTTTTTGATTTCCGGCTTGTCAAAAAGGCAGTAATATCGACCATGTAGGAAATAGCAAGAAGGACGACGAAGACGACCAGCATGCTGAATACTGAAATCAGTAATGTGTCTATAAAAGTCAATTTATTGACATCAAATAGTAATACCATTTATACCTCCCTCTCCTTACAAGGGAATGTTCCCGTGTTTTTTGGAAACGGTGAGCACGCGCTTGCCCTTGAGCGAATCAAATGACGAGATCAGCCGCTGACGTGTCTCTTCAGGAAGAAGAATATCGTCAATATAACCGCGTGCTGCTGCCATATAGGGATTCATCATTGTGTCTTCATACTCTTTGATCTTGGCAGCACGCTCTTTTTCGGGATCATCTGCATCTCGAATCGCTTTACTGAAGATGATATTGGCTGCGCCGTCTGCACCCATGACAGCGATTTCCGCGCCCGGCCATGCAAGAACAATGTCACCGCCCAGATGCTTAGAGCACATACCGATGTACGCGCCTCCGTAAGCTTTGCGTGTAATCAGCGTCACTTTCGGAACTGTCGCTTCGCTATAGGCGTAAAGTAACTTTGCACCGTGGCGGATGATGCCGCCGTACTCCTGCTGCGTTCCGGGGAGATAGCCCGGCACGTCCACGAGTGTCAGAAGCGGAATATTGAATGCATCGCATGTACGGACAAAACGCGCCGCTTTATCAGATGCATTAATGTCAAGACATCCTGCCATCACTCTCGGCTGGTTGGCGATGACCGCTACGACTTCTCCATTAAGCCGGATATAGCCGGTGAGCATGTTCGTGGCGTAATACTCCTGATATTGAAAAAACTCGCCGCGATCGGCAATCGCCGTGATCACATCGAGCATATTGTATGGCTTAGCTGGATCCTCCGGGACAACGGTGTTCAGTTCCGGACGTTTCGCGTCGGGATCCTCATCACATAGTTGTGCATCCGGTCGTTCCATATTGTTTTGCGGTAGAAAAGAAAGCAGGGCACGTATCTGTCTGAAACAATCCTCTTCATTTGTCGCACGATAGTGAGCGACGCCGCTGAGGCTGTTGTGGGTCATCGCTCCTCCAAGCTGCTGCGACGTTACTTCTTCACCTGTCACCGCCTGAACAACTTTTGGACCTGTAATAAACATTTCACTGGTGTTATCCACCATGAACACATAGTCCATAAGAGCCGGCGAGTATACCGCGCCCCCTGCGCAAGGACCCATGATGACTGAAATCTGGGGTATAACGCCGGACGCTTGTGTATTGTTGAAGAAAATACGTCCGTAGCCGGCCAATGCGTCTACGCCTTCCTGGATACGCGCACCGCCGGAGTCATTAATGGCGATCATCGGAGCGCCGACTTTCAGTGCTGCTTCCTGTGTACGAGCGATTTTCGCTGCATGCTCCTCACCGAGCGATCCGCCGATGACGGTAAAATCTTGAGAAGAAACATAGACAAGACGTCCATTAATGGTGCCGTATCCTGTGATCACACCATCTCCCGGCGCATCCTTTTTGTCCATCTCGAACTCAGTGCTGCGGTGTTTGACAAAAAGGCCGGTTTCTACGAAACTTCGGTCATCCAAGAGCGCGTGGATACGCTCGCGGGCTGTCATTTTTCCGCGTTCATGCTGTCTTGCAACGGCGCGTTCCCCACCACCGGCAAGCAGCTTTTCTCTCAACTCCTCAAACTTTTCTTGTTTTTCTGTAAGCAAGGTTTGTCCCTCCTTCATCTACACCCAAATACGACATGTGCCTTAGCGCCAGCATCCCGTATTTGGGGTTATTATTCATTTTTCCCCTGAAGCTAGACGTTTTAGTTCAGGTTTTTTGATCGCTTATTGGTCTGGTTGAACGCGAGGCACATCATTCTGTGTTTTTTCGTTCAATTCAACCGCAGCTTTCTATTTCTTAAAGACGTCCGGTATGTCGTAAAGTCCGCCAGACCATTCAACGAGATCCTCCAGTGAACGGGCAGCCAATAGATCCGGCGTCGCCTCAGTCGGGTCGATTTCAAGATCGTCGGGGTAGGCAACTTTGCCTTCTGCTCTCAAGGACTCGATGTCAGCCGCGTTCACCCTTTCACCGAGTGCTGTGCCTTGCGCGACAGCAGCCATTAGGCGCGTCCGCTCAGTTTCGCTTTGCGCCATGTAGAGGTAGGCAATGCCTTGCTCTGTGACGACGTGTGAAACATCCTCACCGTAGATCATGACGGGAATACCGGATAGACCTGCTTCTCTGCCAATTTTAACGGCGTCGAGTTCGGGTACAAAGTAGTCACCGTACTTGCCGCGGCTGGAAAGCATCTGTACGACAAGTTTCTTTCCACGGATGAGTGAATTCCCCGGATTCGGCACCATGGCGTTCCAGGCATCCGATGCATGACGGCGTCCGCGCGTATCGTGACCCATGTTCGGGGCGCCGCCGAAACCGCTAAGACGGCCATGAACGACTGTGGAAGAGTTGCCTAGATAATCCATCTGCAAAGTCGCACCCAAGAAGAGATCCATCCCGTAGAGTCCTGCTAACTGTGCCATCGCTCGATTCGATCGAAGCACACCATCCGAACCGATCGCAAAAATATCCCTTCGCGCTTGTGTATAGCGTTCCATGCCGAGCTCGCCTCCAAAAGGATACATGCTTTCGACCCAGCCGCTTTCAATGGCGGGAATCATCGTCGGATGCGGATTCAATACCCAGTTGGTACATACTTTGCCCTTGAGGCCAAGGCGTTCACCGTATGTCGGAAGCAGAAGCTCGATCGCAGCTCCGTTGTAGCCGACACCGTGGTTCAACGAGCGGACCTGATGCTTCGCATAGATGCCCTTGATGACCATCATGCCCATCAAGATGTGTTTATCCTGAATCCTTGCCGGATCGCGTGTGAAAAGCGGTTCCATACCATAGGGCTCATCCGCCTGAACCACAAGATCGACCCAATCGCCAGGGATATCGACGCGCGGCAACGAACCTTCCGAAACTAGTTCGTTGGCCTGTGCAATCACGATCGCATCCTTGAATGCACCGGCTTCTGCCAACACCGGCGTATCTTCCGTGCTGAATCCCGTATAAAGATTGCCCTGACAGTCCGCCTTCTCCGCGGCAATAAGGCATACATCGGGAATCAAATCGACGAAGCAACGCGCATAAAGCTCAAGGTATGTATGGATCGCGCCGATTTTTATTTGTCGGTCGGCCACCATTTGTGAAATCTTTTTGGATTGTTTGCCGGAAAATGCAAAATTAATTTCTTCGGCGATGCCTTTTTCAAAGATAGTCAGGTGTTCATTCATCGTAACGGCCGGCATGATCATATTGAGACGATTTACCTTCTCAGGATTGACACTTGCCAGCGTTTTAGCTAGAAAAGTTGCCTGTTTCTGATTGTCACCTTCCAAGATCACATTCGCTCCGGGAGGAATCACCGTTTCGAGTACGTTGACTGCATCCTCCGTTTTGAAAACTTTGTGATCTGTCCACTTAGACGCCTGCTTAAGTAAAGAGGCTTTACGCTCACGTCTCCTCTGCCAATTCATTGTGCCACCTCCCGCAAACTGCACAAAGCAACGACCCCGTGATCTGAGAAGAAATAATCACGTCCGCGTTGAATCATCAACTTCAATTTTTCGTCAATACTATACAAAAGTATTATTTTCATTATACTCTAAAAAAGCACTTCAGAAACGCCGAAATTGCCTTATTTCAGCCATTTTTGATAAGTCTGTAAGTTAATGCCAAATGCTCATCATTGTTGTGACTTAATATTAAAACAACAGAACAAGAGCATCATCATTGCATGTTATTTTATCATGTCAATTCAATCTCATCAGGTGCAGACTTGGTGGAAATATGAAGCGCTTCTTCTATAAAATGATGTCTCTTTACAGTGTAATCTGAACCGGCAAATTCGTTCGAAGTAGCGTGTGTGGCATTAGGCACGATCCAGAGCGATTTTTTCTCGGAAGCGCAGGCTTCATAAAGTTGCTCACCCATCCACGTAGGAACGAGGCGATCGCTATCGCCGTGAATAATGAATACGGGCACACTCACATGTCGGACGCAATCAAGCGGCGTCGGTTTCTCACCCCATACACCTGCCAATACACCATAAATAATCTGCGTTGTCGCCAGTACGGGAAAGCGAAGAAAAAACGGAAGTTTGTGAAGCATCCACCTACCCTCCTCTCGAAGCGATGTATAGCCACAATCGGCTATAACCGCAACGACAGAAGAAGGCAAATTCGGATCGCCGGCTGCCTTCAGCACGTTGGAGGCACCCATAGAAACGCCGTCAAACACAAACGCGCGCACCTTCTTTTGGTTTTCTCCTGCATCTATTTTTTTCAAATAGTCTATCCACAAGATCAGGTCGTCGTAATGATTTAAAAAAAGATCTGTATAAGCGCCTCCTGTAGGTCTGTGACCGCGAAGCGCAGGCATCAAGACCGAAAAACCTGCCTTCAAATATTGAAGTGCTTCCGTCGCCCGGCTAAGAACATGACCATGCAAGCCATGTACGACCACGGCGCAAGTGCCCTCGAATGGGTTGTCGCATCTTTTCCCAGCGGACTTGTCCACGTGAGCTGAATTTGAAAAAATAGAAGAACTTGGGTGCTCGCTTCCGGTTTTATTGACAGTCTCTCGCTGATCTGAATCTGAAAACGCGGGAAAATACAGCGCGGAAAGTTCAATATCATCTTTACTGATCGTAAGGGATTCATGTGGAAGCGCCATAAGGTCAGCGCGTATCTTTTCCGCCTCATCCGACAAATCTCTTTCCGATGGTGACATTCCTTTCAGCGGGTCGGTCGGATCAAGTTCAAGGCGAGAAGACGTACGGCGGAACAACTGATAACCCATCGTGATCACATGAGTAATCCATCCGACGATAAGAATGACCACGAGTGCCACCACAAGTTTTAATAAAATCGACGAATCAAAAGTGAACAGACTTAATTCACATTTCCAAACCATCTCGCAGCGCATTACTTACACCCCTTCCCAATGATGACAACTACATTTGTATCAAGCCTCTACTCGAGCCGCACATGCTTCTTCGAAAAAATCACCATCTGCCATTCAATGACAACAGCGAGTGTTTGTCGATCATATATATCAGTGCTTGATTTTCGGTTCGTTGAACCATTTGCCTCTACAAAAAAGGACGACTCCAAAAAGATCGATCAATACCGTCGAGGCAGTCATAGCAATCCAAATTGCTTCCGGCCCCATGTTCGTGAAGCGCTGAAACAGATAAATCAACGGCAGACGCAGAACCCACAATCGCCCGATTGACATCATCGCCGCATATTTCTGATAGCCGCTGCCGCTAAATATTCCCGCAAAGAGCCCAAAATACCCAACAAAAGGAGTCATCAATACAGAGAACGGCATGTAATCCATCGCTAATTGCCAAACGAGCTGTTCCTCACCATGGGAGCTAAGCTTGAAGAGTGATAGCAACGGATAGCGTAGAATCCATTGAAGCAATGCACCGGAGACCGACAAAACAGTAGAGACGATAAACGCGGCACGAACAAACTTTTTCACGCGATTTTTTTCTTCAGCGCCTAAATTCTGACCGATGATAGGTGTCATCGCACCGCCGACGCCCATCGTAGCTGTCGTAAGAAAGCCATTAATGCGATTAACGGCAGCATAAGCACCCAGAGTCGGTGTACCATAGCCGGCCACCACGGAGTTGAGCATCGTAAAACCGAGAGCCGCGCTGCTCTGTCCGAGTGCCGTCGGAAAACCGACACGTACAAGCTCAAGACATTTCTGCCACTGCAGACGTACGCCTCGAAAACGTACGCGCACATCATTCGCTCGTGATCGAATGGCAGCAAGGGCAAGTATCACTCTGACTGCCTGAGCAATCACGGTGGCCCAAGCAGCACCTGCGATTCCCATCCCCAAACCGCGCAAACCGAAAACAGGTTCATAATCAAAAATAAACAGCGGATCTAGAACGACATTTAAAAGCGATGAAATAATACTGATGATCATCGTTACTTTCGTTTTACCCTGCGCGCTCAAAATGGAATTAAATCCCAAATACGTCAGATCAAAAAAATAGCCGAGAAGCAAAATCGACAAATACGCAGATGCTAAACTCGCCAATTCACCTGTCGCGCCCATCCAGCGTACAATAGACGGCGCAAGCGATGAACCGACACCGGACAACAGCACTCCAAGTGTCACACAAAAAAGTACAACGTGCGTCGCGTACGATTCCGCCTTTTCATGCTCATTTTGCCCTAAAAGTTGTGCAATGATGGCCGTTGCGGCGATGGACACACCCATGCCCAACGATACAAAAAGATAATGGGGTGGCCACACAAAGCTGGTCGCAGAAAACTGCACCATGGAAAGCTGTGCTACCCAAAGCCCATCAGCTAGATTATAAAAAGACGCGATAAGATTGTTGAGCATCAACGGAATTGAGACGGAAAACAGGACCGGGAAAATCGGTCCAGCTAAAAGATCACGATTTAAGTGCTTGTCTTTCTTCACCATACGCACTCCTGACTTGACGTTTATCTTAGCATCATCAAGAGCACGAGAACAAGTCACCGAACGTCTTATTGATTAAAATATGAAAACCATACTAACAGACTGTCATCCTTCTTCTTGTGATTCTTCCTGCTCCATGGAAGCAATCTGCTTTGTGAGTTCGGCAATACGCTTCTCTTCGCTCTTGACATCGGCTTTCCGGCCGGCCTTGATGAAAAGACTGCGAGCCTTCATGCTTCGTGCAAGCGCTTCCTTGACATCGCCTTCCTGCTCAAGGTAAAGGCTTTCTAGCGAAAGAATCTCGCGAAGCGCTGCTTCTGACTCTACCGTCTCAGCATAATCACGTGCGAGCTTCAAGTAGATGCCTGTTTGTGTGCGATCATTCAACGCCAAAAATTGTTCAGCCTGTCCAACATAATTGTAGGACAGGCGAAGATAATAGCGCGGCATCGTGGATACAAGTTCAACAAGTTCATTTCGAAAACAGATGATTGCTTCTTCCCTGTTTCCGGTCAATGCGGCAAGACGTGCACGCTCATGAAGGATGGACGGCATTATGTCTTCCGGCTGTTGCCTGGCATCGCCTTGTTCCAATACATCTAAAAGTTCTTGAGCCGCATTTGCACGACCGATGCTGATCAGCGCACGTGCTTCACCGAGTTGCGCCAGCGAACGCTCAGACGGACGAAGCGATTTATCGCGAGCACATCCTCGGAAATAAGAGGCAGCTTTTCCATACGCGCCGTTTTCAAGAAGGCGGAACCCTTCATCAAGTCTAACCATTGGATCTTTCATGTATCTATTCTAGCACTTTGGGATTGCTCATGTACGGCAAAGATTACGATAACATGACGAAGGATTCGGCAAAGTTCACAATTTATTCGCCACTTTCGACGAAGTTTACTGTACAATATGTTCGAGACGAATGAAAAAATCACTATTACAGGGGTTGATTCATAGAATGATTGGAAAATATATAGGGCGGTTCCTCATCCAAGGGGAAGATCCGCTGATGATCAAAGCCGAACATTGCGCCACGGTGCGCACGGAAAACACATTAATGCATGCTATGCTTTTGCTGACATCCGTCGGTTATACATCTATCCCCGTTCTCAACGAAGCTTCTCATTTAGCCGGTGTTGTTACGATGCCAGGCATCGTAAACGGCGTCTTGGAAGATGACAACTACAACTGGGATCTTCTGAATCAACGCAAAGTACGCGATGTGATGCAGGATAATCCCCCGTCAGTGTTCGATGACGCAAAGCTGGAAGATGTATTGCGCTTGCTTATCCAATCAAACTACATTTGCGTTACAGACAAGAAAGGGCTCTTTAAGGGCATTGTCGCTCGAAAGCAAATACTGATACGACTCAACCGATTGGCGCACGAGTTCGAAATCAACTATGACGTCACGCCAGTTCACACATCCGATCACGGGGCCTATGAACTGTCGTCAATGACGGTGAACGATCTAAAAGCGATCTGAGTTTTCCTTGTGCTATAATGCATCCACATTAAAGGCGGAGGAACACTAATCACATGTCAATTAATGTAGCCCGATCTTCCATGCCCTCTTTTGAAGATTACTGTGACGAGATCCGTCCGCTTTGGGAGAGTCGCTGGCTGACAAATCAAGGGTTAAAACATCAGGCGCTTGAAGAAGCGCTTAAGTCATTTCTGGACGCTCCCTATCTCACGCTTTTTGTGAATGGACATCAGGCATTAGAGGGCATTTTGCGCGCCATGGATCTTGAAGGCGAGGTCATCACCACACCTTTTACTTACGCTTCAACGACACATGCCATCACACGAATAGGGCTTACACCGGTTTTCTGCGACATTCGTCCTGACAACCTTACGCTTGATCCGACGTTGATTGAGTCATTAATCACTGACAAAACATGTGCCATTCTCCCTGTGCACGTCTACGGAAACCTCTGCGACGTCGAAGCAATCTCAGAAATCGCCGGGCGCTATCAGCTCAAGGTCATTTACGACGCGGCTCATGTATTTGGCGTTCGTAAGGGAGGAGAAGGCGTCGCTTCATACGGCGATGCGTCCATGTTGAGTTTTCACGCGACCAAAGTCTTTCATACGATTGAAGGCGGCGCCGTCATTTACCATGATCCCGCGCTTGCAGATCGCCTTAACGCGGAAAAATGTTTCGGGTTGGATGATTTTGAATATACCGGCGGCAATTCGAAAATGAACGAGTTTCAAGCTGCGATGGGATTATGCAATCTTCGTATCATTCTTGATGAAATCGACAAACGCGCTACCGTGGCAGAGCGTTACATGCAAAATCTTAAGGGCGTTGAGGGGCTCACCTGCTGGGCGCCTGAACAAGACCTAACGCCGAATTATGCTTATTTTCCCGTTCTTTTTGAAACCGAGCGATTCGGTCGATCACGCGATGAAGTGAGTGATCTTCTCGCGCAAGAAGACATTTACGCACGCAAATATTTTTACCCTCTGACTAGCGCATTTCCCTGCTACGTCGGAAAGATTGATCCCGGCCACACACCGGTCGCGGAAAAGACTGCCGCGGAAGTGCTCTGCTTGCCCATGTACGCGGATCTTGACATCTATGACGTCGATCGGATCTGTGATCTGATCATCCATGCACGAAGGAGTTAACTCTATGAAAGGCATCATTCTGGCCGGAGGAAAAGGCACTCGCCTCTACCCCATGACCAAATGTATATCGAAGCAGCTGTTGCCAATCTACGATAAGCCGCTGGTTTATTATCCCCTCTCCATACTCCTGTTGACCGGCATCCGGGAAGTGTTGATCATCTCAACACCTGAAGACACACCGATGTACGAGCAGCTTCTTGGGGATGGAAAGAAGCTTGGCATATCAATTGAGTACAAAGTTCAAGCAACGCCGCGCGGACTGGCGGACGCATTCATCGTAGGCGAAGATTTCATCGGAAACGACAACGTCTGCCTCATTCTCGGCGATAACGTCTTCTTCGGTCAGAATCTATCCGCTACCCTTTGGAAAGCCGCAGGACGAACAAAAGGCGCCACTATTTTCGGCTATCCTGTGAAAAACGCGCAGGCCTTCGGCGTCGTCGAATTTGACGAAGAAGGCAAAGTACTTTCGATCGAAGAAAAACCGGAATTCCCGAAATCCAATTATGCCGTTCCGGGCCTCTATTTTTATGACAACCGCGTTGTAGAAATCGCCAAAAATGTTAAACCGTCCGCGCGAGGCGAGATAGAGATCACCTCGGTTAATAATACTTACCTTGAAATGGGCGAACTGCATGTCGAACTGCTCGGGCGCGGCATCGCCTGGTTAGATACGGGTTCGCCGGACGGTCTCCTAAAAGCTGCCGAATTCGTCGAAGCGATTCAGTCAAGGCAGGGTTTTTATATTTCATGTATTGAAGAAATAGCGTGGCGCCGTCATTTCATCACAACAGAAGAACTTCTTTCCATCGGCGAAGAGCTGAAAATGACAGAATACGGTCAATACCTCATTGATCTTGCAAAGACGGGTCAACGATAACTTAATGAATAATCCGTATGTAATAACAAGGTCGATGAAATTCATCGACCTTGTTATTATTGATCAACTGTTACAGCAGCACATCCAGCACAAATATTCTATTGGATGATCGGCTTCTTATTGAGCGACACTTAAAGATCTAGGCTTTCGCGTCGGCTTCAAGCACACCCCAAATATCCGGCACAAGTGAGGTTCCGAGCTGGTATTCACGTACTACTTTTTCTTCCGAATCAGAAAATCCCCAGAAGAATATCAAGCCTGAAGCGCCTTGTAGCGCGCCCACTGCATCGGGATCTGAAGAAAGATCTCCAACCGCTTCAAGAAGTAGATGTGTGCCGCGTTTTTCCAAGGCATCTTGAACCGCTTTGAGCGCCGCTTTTCTCGGTGCGTTATCTGCTGTACCCGGAACAAGCACACGAATCGGTTCATCTTGATTTCCCTTAGCTCGCACCGCAAGCCCGTTAAGCACTTCCGCGACGTAGGCAACATCCTTAGTCGCCTTTTCCTCAGAGTAATATCGATTAAACAAGCGGCATATGGTACTGTCAAACTTGCCATGACATTGTTTCCGGCCTTTTTTATACGTCGTGTGACAAGAGAGCACGCCGATAAAGAGCAAATTCAACTGTCGTGCAAGCGCGTCGATATCCTGACCGCTGATGGTCTTTCGTTCTCTTAACAAGATGAGAACAACCCCTATCGCAAACCCGAGAAGAAGACCGAGGATAATATTTTTTAATATAGACGCTTTAGCAGGAGGAGATGGGTTTGCGGCATTCTTTTCCTCTTCCGCAGCCGCTATTTTCTCTTCCACGGCTTGATTGATCAGACCTTGATAATACTGAATACTGTTGTTATTGCGGTCAATGCGCCCCTGAAGTTCGTCACGCACACGCGTGATCTGATCATCCTTAGTCTGCCTAACGCGCTCTTTAGTAAAGAGGATGTCATGCGGTTGGTACAGATCCAACTCAGTGTGAATCACTTTAGTAATTTGATCTTTCGCATTACGAACAAGCTGATCGATCATCTCTTCACTCGGTCCGGTAATCTGAATCACCACAGAGCCTCCAGCTGTTATCTCCGACGTTACCAGTGCAGATACATACGCGGCATTAAGTGGAATAGGGCCGTAATCGGCTAGACTTTTCATGAAGGCTTCACTTGACACTTGCTGGAGATAACGCAAACTGAGCGAACGGCTAAGCTGCGCTTTTTCTGCAGTCGTCATCTCATCTGTTTGAAGAAGCGATATTGTGACTTCAAAACGTTTGTTGACACGATTCTCAGGATCGATTTGGAGATAATAATCATTTTTTAAACGCGTGTTGAGACCGGAGTTCGTGTCGCTGAGATAATTGATGGCGTTCTGCCATTGTTTGACACTGCCGTTTTGGGCGATAAAGGTATCGCGTATTGTCTTTTTTTCTTCAGCAGTGAGCTCCTGCACAACGGGTTTCTGTTCCGGTCTCAAAGCGCCGAGACCAGCTACTAAAAGAGCTGCCACCAGCATGCAGGCCAACATTTCACGCCATCCGGCAAGAATATAATATACGATATCTTGTATGCGAATAATTCTCTGATATTCCATAAGCAACCCTTTAAACGTTTATGCCGAACAAGGTGTCAATCGTAAAATCGTTTAACTTTGTTCGGCGGTGATCCTCCGCATGACCGTCAATGCGTCCTTAGAGAACACGCTCTAACAAATCAGCAATGCGCTGAGAAGCGAACCCATCGCCGTAAGGATTGCTTGCTTCGCTCATTTCATCATATGCTTCTTGATCCTCGAGAAGAAGCTTGAACTGTTGATAAATCCGTTCCTCGTTGGTTCCCACCAGCTTCAGCGTACCTGCTTCAATGCCTTCCGGACGTTCCGTCATATCGCGCATGACGAGCACCGGCTTTCCGAGTGAAGGTGCCTCCTCCTGGATGCCGCCGCTGTCTGTCAAAATCAGGTAACAGCGCGCTAAGAAATTGTGGAACTGCAAAACATCCAGCGGTTCAATGAGATGAATACGGTCGCAGTCCTTCAATAGCTCATCCGCAGCATTTCGAACGACGGGATTCATATGGATAGGATAGATAGCCTTGACATCCGGATGCTCTTCAATGATGCGACGAATAGCCCGAAACATATTGTGCATGGGTTCTCCTAAGTTCTCGCGACGGTGCGCCGTGATAACGATCAGGCGGCTACCTTCGGCCCACTCCAATTCAGGATGTGTGAAATCATCGCGCACAGTTGTCTTGAGCGCATCGATAGCCGTATTGCCCGTCACATAAATCGTATCCGGATTCTTTCCTTCTCGAATCAGATTGTTTTTGGAAAGCTCCGTCGGTGAAAAATGATATGATGCAACAACGCCGACCGCTTGACGGTTAAACTCTTCAGGATAAGGCGCGTTAAGATCGTATGTGCGAAGACCGGCTTCGACATGGCCGACAGGTATCTGCAGGTAAAAACAGGCCAGTGCCGTTACAAAGGTCGTTGAGGTATCGCCGTGTACCAGCACAACGTCCGGCTGAACCTCCTCAAGCACTTCGCGAATGCGCGTCAAAATATTGACAGTGATGTCAAAGAGTGTCTGATTTTCGATCATGATCGAGAGATCGTAATCAGGCTTAACTTCAAAGACCTCAAGTACCTGATCCAGCATTTCGCGGTGTTGCCCCGTCACGCAGACGACAGTGCGGATATCTTTCCGAGTACGAAGCTCCTTCACCAGCGGGCACATTTTAATCGCTTCCGGTCTCGTTCCGAAAACTAGCATAACTGTTTTCACAAAACTCATCCTATCTAGCACGGCACCATCGCCGTGACACGCCTCTTTTGAAAGGCACAATCAATCATAAGATTGTTTTATCGACTCAAGAACGTAAACGCTCCAATAATGTCATGTACATCAGATACACTCTCATCCGACATCTGAAAGAAGAACCAGAATAAATACGCTTACAGTCGATATACGCCGTCAAGTTCGCAAACACCGCGCGTATCCAAAACGATCTTATCTTTTAACCGATCCATATTATCTAAAAGCTGACGGTGCGCGACCATGATGACAACAAAATCCGTGTCTTCAAGAAACGCCTCAAAGTCATGGTACTGATGGTCAACAAGGTCACGCTTTACAAACGGATCGTAGACGCGAAGCGGTGCAGCAAGATTTTTCTTTAGACGTTCCAAAAGCTGTAGCGTCGGAGATTCACGACAATCATCTACGTTCTCTTTGTATGTAAGCCCGTAAAGTCCAACGAGCGACGGATCTGTCATACCGTTTTCTTCCATGATGTCATGGATGCGCCGCAAAACATACGCAGGCATCTCGTCATTTGTTTTCATCGAAGCAGAAATGATGTCGGTAAGACCGGGATAATCGCCGACTAAAAACCACGGATCGACCGGAATACAGTGGCCTCCTACACCGGGACCAGGTTTTAAAATATTGACGCGTGGATGTTGATTGCAGATACGGATAATCTCATAAACATCCATCCCTGACTGACGGCATATTTTTGCCAATTCGTTGGCAAACCCGATATTGACAGCACGGTATGTGTTCTCGACAACTTTTGTCATCTCCGCTGTACGGATGTCCGTTACGATGATCTCTCCTTCACAAAACTGCTCATAAAGCTGTTTGATCCGTTCACCTATTGCGCAATCATCAGCGCCAATGGTGCGGTTATTGTGGATCAGCTCATGAACCATATTGCCGGGGATGATACGTTCCGGCGCATGTACAAGATGAATCGTCATTTCTTGCTTTGAAGACTTCATATCGACGATCGGGCGGATATATCGATCGATCGTTCCGGGAGATACTGTTGATTCAATGACGATCGTTGACTCAGGCTGACATACGGATAAAATTTCCTCAACCGCTGTGACAATATAAGAAGGATCTACTTGTTTGCTTAAAGGATCGTATGGTGTCGGAACGGAGACAATATAAAGATCCGTTTCCTGATACACTGTCGAGAATTCGATACCTAAAGCGCACGATTTAGCATAAAGTTCGTCAAGTCCCTTTTCTTGGAATGTGATTGTTCCGTTATTTAAGGAAGCAACGCGTTCCTCGTCGTAATCTGTGCCGACGACGTTTAGGCCGTGAGAGGCCATCATCAATGCCGTAGGTAAACCTATGTAGCCCAGACCAATTACGTTAATCATATTTTTCTTAATCTATCCTTATTTCTATTTTTTGGCGCCTATCTAACTGTACGACCGTGCTCGTCCTAATAGGTGAAAGCATCATCTCATGGCAATTATCAAATTGAAGACAAAGACGGTACAAGCGTGCCTATGTATACTAACTATCTTCAACGTGATCTAAAACAACCTCGTTTGCCTTTAAAACATAGCACGCACCTCAAGAACACCGATCACAGGTATGGCAAGATGACGGCTGAGTTGATATTCGCGCATCTGTTTTTCCGTGGGATCGGTATCCCCCCACAAAAACAGGAGACCGGCATTCTTTTTCGTTGCCTGAATGGCGGCAGGATCTCCGGCAAAACTGCCAATAGGCTTAAGGGTTACATTGCCGGATGTTGCTCCCTCATCTAACACCGACTGAAGCTGTTCTACTAGCAGTGTACGCACTCGGTCTGTCTCAGTTCCGGGGACGAGAAGCTGTATCGGCTCTACTTGATGAAGGAGATCATTTGAAGATATCGCATTATCTTCACTCATCGCGTTTACTTTGCCGAGAATCAACTCTGCCGTATAGGTTAGCGCTGTCTCCGCCTCGGATGCATCATAAGCTCTATTGAAACGCCGGGCGATCAAAAGATCAAGCGCATTGCCGCGTTTGTCTTTATCTGCTGCCGTATCCATAGGAAGCGCGCCTAGGTACATCAGATGTAAAGCATGCGACGCTTTTTGCACATTAAAGACGCCGATCTTATTCCAGTACCGGATCAGAGTCCAAGCAATACTGATAAATAAGCCGACAAAAAAGCCCATCATTGCTCGTTTGACAAGCGTTCTTGTCGAGAGATCCGACCCTGCTTCGTTTTGCTCTTGTTTCGACGGCAAATGATGTTTGGCCTCGACGGTGCGCTCAATTTCCTGATCGATCTCCTCAATTCGCGCTTCACCAAGCACGATTAAGTGTTCAATTTCTTCTTTCAATCTCAAAATGTCGGGATCCTCAACGATCTCTACGCACTCATTTGTGAACATAAGGTCGTAGTCTCCCATCGGATCCATGCCGGCGTGCACCATGGATTCAGTGTAATCACGAACATCCCATATAATCGAATCGATCAAGCTTTCATCCGATCCTGTCACTTCCAAAAAAAGCAGTCCGTCGTCATTGATCTCAGTTCGAATGAGATGTCGAATGCTAATCTCATTGAGAGGCACCCGTCCTTTTTCCACCATATGACGCACAAAAAACTCGCTTTGCAGCGCCTGCAAATAGCGCAGGCTAAGGGCACGAGCGGCGCGCGCCTCATCTTTTGCATCGGTCACAGCATCATCAGCAAATTTAAAGTTTAGGACGAAACTCTTATTCATACGCTTTGTCGGATCGATTTGAAAGTATAGATCTTCTGAAAGCGTCTCCCTCAACATATAATTATTTTGGCGAACCAGCTCACGTTTTTCGGAATAAAATACGCCCGTATCATCGTATGCGAGGAAGTCCAAGATAAGCTGATTACGCTCTCGTTCACTGATGCCTCTATCAGCTGTAGAAGGCGGATTCGCAAAAGTTGCGCCCAATGCGATTGCTGTGCCTAATACAAGAAATATCAACTGAACACGCCAAGATTTAAAATAGTAAAAAAAGAAAGCTTTCAGATTGAAACTTTTCAATTCTTCCATTGCTTCCTCCTCAATGTTTGCCGCACTTTAAGCGGAAATAGCCTTGTCTATTCTACAACATTTTTTCTCATTATAACAGGCAGCCGAAAACACGTCCTCTCATCGATATTCATGAGCTGAACACCCAATAAATTAGAAAAAAACAAAAGAGGAAATCGCATGGCGTCCAATTTACTCTATTGTCTATGACGGTATAGATCATGGATGAAAAACGTAAGCCGCAGTTCAACATGACGTGCTATCACTTGAACAGAACAACGGCACAGCCACTTCGAAATGACTGTGCCGTGTATCATTGTCTGTACGCTTTTCCTTGTTAATAAAAGGTAAACTGCACTCGTTTGATTATTGAATTTCGACTTCAGCGCCCGCTTCAGTGAGCATTTTAGCTGCATCTTCGGCGTCTTCTTTCGAGATCTTCTCTTTCACCGCTTTGGGAGCGGAGTCGACAAGCGCCTTCGCGTCCTTGAGACCGAGTCCTGTCAGTTCGCGGACAATTTTGATCACGGGGATCTTCGACTGTCCGGCACTCTTAAGAATGACGTCGAATTGCGTCTTCTCTTCTTCTTCAGCAGGTCCGGCAGCGGCGCCTTGTGCAGGTGCGGCAACGGCCATCGCGGCGGCTGAAACACCAAATTCTTCTTCCATCATTTTAACAAGATCATTAAGTTCAAGGATCGTCAGTTCCTTCACTGCGTCCAGAATCTTGACCAATTTATCGTTACTCATCGCTTATTCCTCCTGTTGACGAGTAGAGCGTCTTTGGATGACGCTTTTTCCAGTAGCGCTGTCATGTGCGCTTCGCCGGTTCTACGGCATTTTGTGTTCTCATCTCCCTTACTCGAATTAAGGGTTGTTTTCTTTCGCTTAAGGGTGCACATTCGAGGATGTCGTGTTCTTTTACCTCACCCCGGCACCTCGGTTCCAAAAGACTACTCCGTTGCGGAAGCAGCCCCATCCGCGGCTTCGGACACACTTGCTTCTTGTACAGGAATGTCGCTAACTTTTTCTACACCGGCTTCTTCGCCTCGCTCGACCATTTGACCTGCGACTTGAGCGAACGCTGTCAGCGGATACATCATCATGAACAGCAACTGCCCATAGAGCGTTTCGCGCGACTCGATGTAAGACAGTTTTATCAGGTAGTCGAGAGGTTCGACTTTACCATCCACAATGCCGCCTTTTATCGACAATCTGCGATATTTTTCTGTTGATTGGCGCATCAGACGCGGCGCCAAAAGGGCGTCTTCAGTACTAAAAGCCAGTGCTGTCGGGCCGACCATGACGTCTTCAAGTCCTTCGTATCCGAGCACCTGAAAAGCACGTTCGGTAATCGAATTCTTTACGACCCGGTACTGCAAGCCATTCTCGCGGAAAACGGCACGCATCGCATTATCCTGATGAACGGCAAGACCCTGATAGTTCACCAAAACGATCGATTTCGCATCCTTCAGCTCGTCTGCAAGCGCCTGAACCTGCTTCTTTTTTGCCTTCAGTTTAGCTTGACTTGGCATTCGATCCTTTTCCTCCTTCATTATAGTAATATGAAACACCCCTCCGCATAGCGGCGGAGAGGTGCGTGGCAAATCAGACCTTCCGCCTCGGCAGGACAGCTTAACCTTGTTTACATCCTTATGGATTCCGGCTTTCTACGGCGTGACGGGTATATTCTTATGTCATATGAAACCGTGTTCCGGTTCCGCGAATAAGACGCCGGTACCTTTCCGGCAATCTTATTTTATGTCATGATACACTATCTTGCGCTGAGGTTCACTCTAACGCCCGGTCCCATTGTGCTAGCTACCGTGCAGCGGAGAATGTATTGTCCCCTTGCTGCAGCCGGTTTGGATCTGATCACGGCGTCAACCAGCGCGTTGAAGTTCTCTAAAAGTTTCTCCGGGCCAAAGGAAACTTTTCCAATGACCGAGTGAATGATGTTCTGCTTTTCAAGACGGTATTCGACTCTTCCGGCTTTCGCTTCCTTGACAGCCGTCTCGACATCCATCGTCACTGTGCCTGATTTCGGGTTTGGCATCAAGCCGCGCGGGCCAAGTAAACGGCCAAGACGTCCTGCGATACTCATCATATCAGGTGTCGCGATGACGACGTCAAAATCAAACCAGCTTTCTTTTTGAATTTTTTCGGCCAACTCTTCTGCGCCCACGTATTCGGCGCCGGCTTCTTTCGCTTCATCTTCTTTCGCGCCCTTCGCGAAAACAAGCACGCGAACATCTCTTCCGGTACCGTGGGGCAAAATAACAGTGCCTCGGATTTGCTGGTCGGCGTGGCGTGAATCAACCCCCATACGCAAATGCACTTCTACTGTCTCATCGAATTTCGCCGTTGCAGTTTCGATGACAAGCTCCATAGCTTTAAGAGGATCATAATATTCGAAGGGATCAATCTTTTTTGCCGCTTCGACATAACGTTTTCCGTGTTTCATCGATTGACCTCCTTACTTGTCGTAATCCACTTTGATGCCCATGCTGCGGGCCGTTCCGGCAACCATGCGAGCGCCGGCTTCAACATCGGTTGCATTCAAATCTTCCATTTTCATCTCCGCAATGCGCAGACATTCCGACCACGGAACCGTCGCTACCTTCATGGCATCGGGCGTTCCGGAGCCTTTGTCGAGACCGCACGCTTTCTTTAACAGCACAGACGCCGGTGGTGTTTTTGTAATGAACGAATAAGTGCGATCTTGATATACCGTGATGACAACGGGGATGATAAGACCCATATCTTGCTTAGTTCGGTCATTAAACTCTCTGACAAACTGGGCGATATTCAACCCGTGTTGTCCGAGTGCTGGTCCAACCGGCGGCGCCGGCGTTGCCTGTCCCGCGGGAATCTGTAATTTCACATATGCGGTTACTGGTTTAGCCATAAGCCACCTCCCAAATTAGGTAATAACCTTTTATTTTCAAAACCGCGCAAGGCGGTTTTCTTCATTTCTCTTAATTTGCTTAGTTTGACTGCAACATCACTTGTGTCAGTTCAAGCTCAACAGGCGTCTCGCGCCCGAACATGGACACGATCACGGTGACTTTCTTCTTGTCCATATTAATGTCATCGACTTTGCCCTCAAAGCCTTCAAGCGGGCCGTTGATGACGCGCACGTTATCGCCGACTTCATAATCCATCACCGGTTCCCAGTCCTTATCGAGCCCCATCATGCCTAGTTCATCATCAGAGAGCGGAACCGGATTAGTGCTCGATGGACCGACAAATCCCGTCACTCCACGTGTGTTGCGGACAATATACCAAATCTCATCTGTCAAAATCATTTTGACAAGTACATAGCCAGGGTAGATTTTACGCTCTACGGTCTTGCGCTTGCCATCTTTAATCTCGACAACCGTTTCCGTCGGAACGAGTACTTCTTGGATCATGTCTTGAAGTCCGCGGTTCTCAATAATGAGATCCAACGTCGCTTTAACGCGATTCTCATACCCGGAATAAGTGTGGATCACGTACCAGAGCGCTTCAGTTGATTTGTCAGGCAAGCCGCTCATATCACTCACCCTACCGTTTCAGACTCTGACGCGACAGGTTCGCTGTCCGACGCTTCCGTTACCTCGCTCGGTGCTTCAGTAGCCGAGGCAACAGGTTCACTCTCCGATGCTTCCGTCGTCTCATCCGTCGTCTCAACGGGATCGGTGTCATCCGTCAACTGAGTTTCTATCGGCAAAGGTACGGTAGGAGTCGGCTCCTTCGTGGAATAAAGTCCCGTCACGGTAAAAATCAAGCGGACAACGGCGTCGAAAACCAAAATGGTGACCACTGCAAGAAATATAATGAGAAGCACTGTTAGTGTGCTTTGTTTTAACTTCTTTTTGTCCGGCCAGATAACGCGCTTCAACTCGTTAATGATGTTGGAAAACCACTTGCCTATACGCGCGCCAAAGGAGGGTTTTGAACCCTTCTGCGACGTTTTGCCCGATCCTTTCCGACTCTCACGAGCTTGCTTGCCGGAACGTTCCCTCTTGGTGATTGATTTTTTGCTCGCCATGGCCGTGTCTCCGTTCAAGTGACATTATTTCGTCTCGCGGTGAAGCGTGTGTTTGCCGCAGAAACGACAAAACTTTTTAAGTTCAAGTTTTTCCGGGGTATTCTGTTTATTTTTCTTCGTATTGTAATTGCGCTGTTTACACTCGGAGCAAACCAGTGTAATCCGATCTCGCACTCCCGCTTTTTTCGCCATACTGGCACCTCCCAAAGCTGTCCGTTCCTCTAATTGCACGCACAAAAAAAAAGACTCGTGCGACGTGACAAGCCACGTTATAGTATCACAGCCCAGCGCGTGTGTCAATTGTAATCCTTGCGCATCCTATGGACCCCTAAATCAAGCTGAATGCCAAAAGAAAACCGCATGCCGAGGGTAAGTGCACTTTTCCAGCACGCGGTCGCGTTTTATGACGTTTCCGTCGCCTAAGGTGTTATAAGGAGGAAAAAGGCTTTGTAAAACGCGACCGACAAACTAGAACATGATGCTTCGATAAAAGTTGCATCATGATGCTCTTACAGCATTCTTTTGTTCGCGATCTCTTTTTAACATCGCGATAATCTCACGAAACTTTGGCGGCTTTCCATACATAAGGACACCGAGCCTATAGATTTTCGAAGAAATCCATGCGAGGATGACCATCGTTATGAGTTGCGAACCGATACCCAACAGCACTTCCCACCACATTACGCTCGTCATGGAGATGCGCACATAAAGCAACATTGGTGAGAAGAGAGGCAAGAAGGACAACACCTTAACCCAGAATTCAGAAGGGTTCATCATGGCGAAAATTGAAGCCATAAAGATGATGACGAAGAAGAACGACAACGCGCCTATCGTGGTCGAGACATCTTCTGCGCGACTGACAAGCGAACCGAGTGCGCCGAAGACGAACGCAAAAGATACGAATCCCAAGATAAAAAATAGAATAGCCAATAAAGCGGTGTCAAACGGCATCTGCAGCGCGATATAGAGGAATTCTATCGACTGCAATGCCGCTGAATTGATCTTGAAGAATAGAGCAAATGTACCGAAGAAAAGTGCGATCTGAATAAGCGCAACCAATGTCGTACCGATAACTTTGCCAACAATCAGATTAAGCGGCTTTGTCGATGTGATCAGAATCTCCATCGCGCGATTGCCCTTTTCTTTGGCGACCGACTGAGCGACAAACTGTCCATATAACATGATCATCATGTAAAGCAGAAACGTCACAATATACGTCTGAACATATGCATGATAAATCGTTTTGCTGTCTGACGTCGCTGACAAAGAAGCAAGTTCAAGCGATACTGGCTGCATAACCTGCGCAATCGACGGTTGTGACATACCGCTTTTAATTAGCAAATTGAGATTGATAGCCTGCTCAACAACATGGGGCAGCGTTTCTGTAAACGAATCGGTCATGCTCTCTTTACTCAACGCCAGTCGCACACGCTTCTCCGGGAAAATCTCAAGAATACCGTAAAGATCACCTTTTCTCGCCCGGGCACGTAAATTTTCCAGTTCCGCCCCATCTTCCAGTGACCACGCTTTATCCTTATACGCCTGCTCGAAAAGACTCAGATCGCTGAGAACACCGGCGTGATCAACAACGGCCATTTTTGAAGTAACAATGATTATCGGTTTTGAATCACCGTCTTTATCTCCTTTAATAAGTAAAATGATCGACGGAACCGACATCAAAAGCGCAATTAATACCATTACGATAATCGTCGTTCTGATCCAGCTCTTCTTCTTCAGGTAATTGCCTACTTCAAAACGAGTGACTGTCCACGCACCGCGGTTCATCAGGCACCTCTCTTTCTACTGCCGAACAGACCGCCTCGTCTCTTTTTCGTCATCGGCGCTTCAGCAAGGCTTTCTTGTGATGCACGTTCATCAGCTGCAAGATCCTCACGCGTATAGCCGGTCTTTTTCAAGAAAATATCCTCCAGTGTAGGTTCAACAACGAAAAAACGCTCAACAGAGAGGCCGCTTCCCGCCAAAGCGTCAAGCAAATGACCGCGGTCGTTCGCCTCTTCCAGCGTCACGAGCACACGTCTGCCGTTTTGTACGGAAACCTCTTCAAATCGAATACCTTTCGTGGTCATAAGCTCGCGCAAAATCTCGGCGGTACGTTCGGCCGGCAATCTCTGACCTTCTTCTTCCATCCGAATCTCGATCGTGTTTCGGGGGTACGTCTGTTTGATCTTGACCAGATCGCCGGCAAGATCAATAACGCCGTTATCCAGAATCGCGATGTTTTGACAAACTTGCTCGATAAAAGGCATTTGATGTCCTGAAAGAATAACAATGCGCCCTTCTTTGACTATATCGCTGACGATTTCTCTCATCATCATCACGTTAACCGGATCCAACCCTGAAAACGGTTCATCCAGGATCACAATTTCAGGTTTTGTAAGAAGTGAAGCGATCAACTGTATTTTCTGCTGATTACCCTTTGAAAGCGTCTCCAGATTCTGCTCGCGATAACCGGTCATCGATAAGCGGTCAAGCCAGTAGTCGCTTGCTCGCACAGCTTCGTCGCGTGTCAGTCCGCGTAACATTCCGAGATAGACAAGCTGACGGATGAGGCTGATATCCGCATATAAACCCTTCTCTTCCGGAAGGTAGCCAATCGTCTTTGATGTGCGAAGGAACGGTTTTCCGTCCAGCAGAATTTGACCGCTGTCCGCCGGAAAAACATTCATGATGATGCGAATCAACGTCGTCTTCCCTGCGCCGTTTCTGCCGAGAAGTCCGAGCGCCTGCCCGGAGCTCACGTTGAGGCTCAGCCCGCGCAGCACATGATTATCTCCGTATGATTTATGGATGTCTTGAATTTGCAGTTGCACGTTCATCCTCCTATAATCAATCTTGTTGTTTTAAGAGACGTCGCTCTTTTCATTCTATATTTTGCCTTACCAAACGCAGAAAGAATCCTCTTTTACGCGATCCTTACAAATAAGTTACATATACTTTTTATTTCCCCGCTAATTAATAAAGCTCCTGTTGACAGAAAACAAGATCCTGTCAACGGAGCTTCACTATTAAACTGGAATGTCTTCAATCATAAGCGCACGAGCGTCTTATTGACGCTGTTACACGTATGGAATACCCGTTATATATGAGCAATTACTCCGAAACAGGTTCTTCCGATGTATGCTCTTGATCGGACGGTTCATCAGGCTCAGCCTGCGTATCTCCGTCTGTTTCGCCTGATTCAGACGCTTCCTCCGCTTGATCCGGTTCGGAAATTTCTTCATCAGCAGGCGCTACGGGTTCTTCTTCCTCTTTTGCGGGAGCGTCTTCATAATCGACATCCTGCTCAGGTTTTACCGCATCTTCGACGTCCGCCGGTACTTCGACGGTGTCTTCAGACATTTCTTCTTCGGGAACACTGTCGTCCGCCTTATACTCTTCACGGCGAACATTGTCGAGCAATTTCGACCCTGCTTCCGTAACGGTTCGAATCTCGGCCATGTCGGAAATAGAAGAGCGCGCTTGATCGTCAACGTAGCTCGTCGGGAGACTGTCGTATCCGCCGCCCTTAGCACCGCGGCGACCGCCGCGACGACGATTTTCGTCGCGCCTGGCGCCGTCCCTGCTGCTGAGGCTGTTCGATCTGAGCGATAACTTCGGGATCCGGATTGATCGGCTCGACATCACGGATGCTGATGCTGATCCGGCGGGCTTCATTGGACACCTCAACCACGCGCGCGTCCACTTCCATGCCTTCGGCGAGCACATCTTCCGGCCTGTTCAAATGGTAATTCGAAACTTGGGAAATATGGCAGAGCGCATCCACACCCGGCGCGATGTTGATAAACGCGCCAAAGGGGAACATGCGCACCACAATACCCCTCACGATGGAACCGACGGGGAAACGTTCCTCAATATTGTAGTAAGGATCGTCTTCGTCTCTACGGTATCCCAGTGAGATCCGCTTTCGCGCGCGGTCAAAATCTTTGACATAAACATCGATCTTGTCACCGACGGAGAGCAGTTCGGATGGATGGCGAATACGCTGCCATGAAATTTCGCTGATATGCACGAGACCGTCAACGCCGCCGATATCTACAAAAGCGCCGAAATTCGTGAGATTGCGGACGATACCTTCATAGGGTTTACCCTCTTCTATCGTTTCCCAGATAAGCTTCTCGTTCTTCTTGCGCTCACGCTGCAAAAGTGAACGGCGGGAGCCCGACACGCGTAAACGGCGACGTTTCTGATCAAATTGTGTAACCAGAATGTCGAACGTTTGGTCACGGTAAGGCTCAAGATCCTCTACGCGCTGCAGCTCTAACTGCGTGCGGTGTATATAGACGTCAACGCTTCCATAGGAAGCAATCACGCCATCGCGAACGACATTTGACACCTTGACGGTGAGGGGCGTTTTCTCCTCGTAGGCTTCCTCAACGAGTTTACGTTGTTTCAGTGTGTCGACCTGCGCCACCGAAAGCAGAATCTCTTTCCCTGAGTCAGGATAGCGAATGCTTCGGATGTATACTTCTATTTCCTGTTGAGTCTTAACGGCTTCATCCAAATCGAAATCAGGGTTCTTCTCCATTTCACGCATAGGGATTTTTCCCTCGGATTTATCCTTGACGTCGACGTACACATAGTCGTCGTCATAGCGGACGATCCTCCCGTGCACAATGGTTTTCGGTTGAAGCTCTGGAATGCTTTCGATAAATTCGGCAAAATCTATATCTTGCTGTTCCTCCGGCTTCGTCATGCCTTGCTTCTCTGTCATCCTGTGAATAACCTCCCTGATCATACTGTCTGGTGTCGAGGCACCGGTCGTAATGCCGATCCTCTTTGAACCGCTCGACTCTCCTCCAATGATATTGTCGACTTGGTCCGGCCTACTGATAATATATGTATAAGCGCACTGCCTTTCACACACCTCTGCCAATCTCGCCGTGTTAGAACTCGTCTGACTGCCGAGAACGAGCATGATGTCGCTAGAAGAGGCAAGCGCCTTTGCATCAGACTGTCTTTGAACAGTCGTGTTACATATTGTATCAAAAATCTGTAGTTTAGCAATTTTATTTTTTAACAATTTACACATAAGGCGCCAGTGATCCGAGCAGAAGGTTGTTTGGGCGACTAAAATCCACTCGCGTTCACCAAAAACGGCTTCTTGAGCCTGTTTCGGCGTTTCGACAATGACCGGTATCTCAGGATGCGCATAACCAATGACGCCGATTACTTCCGGATGGTTCGAGCGGCCCGCGATAATGATGCCCTTCCCCGCACGCGCGGAATCGCCTACAGTGTGCTGCAATTTCTTTACAAAACCGCAGGTTCCGTCGACAAGCTCACAGTTTTTCTGTTTCAATTCCGCCTCAACCGCAGGAGATATACCGTGCGCGCGGATAATCACTCGCGAGCCGTCCGGAATGTCGTTAACGTCCTTCGCCAGTTTTAAGTCACGCCCCATCAAGTCATCGATGACGTGCTCATTATGAACAAGCGGTCCGAGCATCCAAAGACGTGCTCTCTCCTCTTCGTTAGACAATTCCAACGCCTGAAGAGCAAGATCGACCGCATGCCGTACTCCTGGGCAGAATCCCGCCGTTGTCGCAACGTGAATATTCATACCGTTTTTTCCTCGCATTCTTTACAATGGCGTGTGAGTGCGAGCGCATATCGTAATTCGAAACAGAATCCCATCGCTAACGCGACGCGAAAACTCATATTGCTTCCCCCTCACATCCTTCAAGATAGGGGCGAACCTGTATTTCACGCTCAAAAACAGCGCGATGCTCCTCTATATCTGCAGGTTCATAGGAAAGTCCCGCGAGTTCGTAAATCTGGCGCATCACTTCATAACCGACGCTGGTCTGTTCATCCCGCGTCAATTTATTTTTGTTTTTGATGGTCATTAACAGCGTATCGCTGAACGTAAATCGTGGACGTCCGAACAATCGGTAGTTCGGAGTAATCCCTACAAGAATGACCGGAATCTTTTGACGAATCGCGTAATAGAGCAGCACATCCTTCGGTTTTACTGAGACGATATCGTCCGCGTTAACGCGCGTTCCTTGCATAAAAAGTCCGACAATCCGATCCATGCGGAGCGCTCCCAAGATGCTTTTAGCTGCATGCATATCGGTAACTTGACGATCAAGTTTAATCGAGGAAAATGCATCGAGAATCGTCTGAACGCCGGGTATGCTATACAATTCTTTTTTGGCAACAAACGATAAGCGATCCGTTTTATAGAAAAGCGTGATAAAAAGCGGATCGCACATGTGATGATGATTGGCGAACAAAATAGCTCTTCCTTGAACGGCAGGTTTTCGAGGCCCCACGACTTTAGGAAGATACCAAGATGCCAGTAACACACGCACGAGAAAGCGGATTACCTTATTAACAAATCGAAGCCATAATGATTGTTTCGGCGATGTTTTTGACCTGCGCTCAGTCATTACTCTGTTCCTCTGCATGGTCTTTCATCTCTTTTGACGCACCCTGATGCCGCTCCCATGGAGCCTTCAAACTTTCTCTCTGTCGAATGACGTCCACCATAATATCGATCACCTCTTCTGGCGACATATCGCTTGTGTCTATTAACATCGCGTCCGACGCACGTTTCGCAGGCGCGAGTACGCGACCGCTATCCTGATCGTCGCGCTTTTTAATATCATCCAAGACGCTCTCTAGCGTCACATCTTTTCCCAAGCGTTGAAGATCTTGAAGACGTCTCTTCGCGCGCACTTCAGGTGACGCCGTTAGGAAAAACTTGTATGGCGCGTTCGGAAAGACATATGTGCCGATATCACGACCGTCTAAAACGAACGGCTGTCTCTCACCCAGTTCACGCTGGAGACGAACGCAATAAGCGCGCACGGAGGACAAGGTGCTGATATCGGATGCCGCTTGCGCCACTTCGGCCGTGCGAATATAAGGTTCCATATCTTCACCGTCAACGATCGTTTTCTGCAATCCGGAAGAAAATTCAATGATCATGTTCGTTTCGGTGAGCATCGCCCCTACCGACGACTCATCTGATGGCGAAATGCCCTGTTGAAGCGCTTTATATCCGAGCGCACGGTACATCGCGCCCGTATCGAGACAACTGATGCCGAGACGACGCGCAAGTCCCTTTGCCGCGGTGCTCTTTCCTGAACCTGAAGGGCCGTCAATAGCAATAACGGGCGGGCGCACAAGTGTCGATTCACGTGTGTCCTCCGAAACAGGACTGATTAGTTGTTGGACGGAATCGTACATCATCAGATCTACGGGAGGCAATTCTTTCGCGGTTGAAAGACCGAACTCCAATAAGAACTGCGACGTTACGTCGAGAAGCGCCGGACGTCCGGGAAGATCGAGCGTACCTACCTCTTGAACAAGGCCGCGGTCGATCAGACGGGAAACGACGGAATCGCTGTTGACACCACGAACCGTCTCGATCTCAGCTCGTGTCACAGGCGCGTTATAAGCAATGACGGCAAGTGTTTCGTAAGCGGCATCGGACAACTTCTGACCGCGCATATCACCGAAAAAAGCGGCAACAATTTCCCGATATGTCGGATCAGTGACAAGTGACACACGATCGCCCAGCACACGTACCGTAAGCCCTGAGAAAGGATCGCGCGCATAGCGCCGCTTCATCTGATCCGCAAGTTGAAATACTTCGTCTTCCGTGACATCAAGAATAGATGCAATGCGTTCACAAGAAAGCGGATCGCCCGCCGCAAAAAGCAATGCTTCCATCTCCGCCATGTTCTGCACCCAATTCATCGTTATCGCTCCTTTTGTTCAATCAAAATAGGATCGTCTTTCTTTTTCTGAAAAACACGCACCCGATTTTGGAATACAAGTTCCAACAGCGCAAGGAATCCCATGACGCGCTCAACGGGAGTCAATTTCGGAGGAAAGAGCTCGTAGAAAAAAACACGTGTCCGATGCGCAATACGCATCACAATATACTTCATCCCGTCTTTAATTGACTGGCGCTCACGCTCTAACGTTCTAACCATCGAAGTGTCGTCGTGGTGAAAACGGGCGCGATTTCGTTCCGCGACACGTTCCGTCGCTCTATCGAAACTCTCACGATCAATCGGAGTCTTCTCGCGCTCTCGCGATATACCCTCTCGTTCGGGAACTGCCGGCGGTTTCGTATACGTTCCGTGGAAAAGCTGATGTCGATCATTCAGAAAAGAAGCAATTAGACGGCAACGCCGATATCGCATGAGACTTAATATCAAGAGGTCGCCCGGTTCTGTCAGATCCTCACGAGGCGCCTCTTCTCTTCCGGGAAGAAGTTGCTTCGATTTCATCTCAATGAGCATCGACGCCATAACGAGAAATGAACTTGCCAGCTCCATATCAAAGACCGGCAGCCGCTCCATAATCGCCAAGTATTGATCCGTTATGGAAACGATCGACACGCGATTGATCTGAACGCGATGGCGCTCAACAAGTTGATTAAGAAGATCAAGCGGACCGTCAAAATCGACGACATCGATTTGAAATGCCGCATCCGTTTGCAACGCTGTTTTCGCCGTGTTTTCGGCGTCTACACCTTCTATTCGCACTTCCGCCTGAATTGTCGTGTCCGCTGTGTTTTCGGCATCTGTATCGACAATCTCCGCATCCCCCGTATTCTTGGTGTCTACGTCGATAATCCGTACATTCGTTACGTTTCCAGCGTTCATCTCCACCGTCCGTACATCCGTCATCGGCACTCCATCACATAAAAAAGGGCATCGGAGTAAATCCGAGAGCCGATTGAATCGCACGGAATAGCAACGTAATCGGGTATTGAATCACATAATTGAAAGGCACGAGAATCCAACCCAGAAGCGTCATAAAAGCGCCTCGGAACATAAAAACCATGAAAAGAAAGGCCATGCCGACATAGCGCTCATAACGCATCACGAGGTCAAGATATCGATCCGGAAGCAGAAACCCGAATACACGCGAGCCATCGAGCGGCGGTACAGGCAGCAAATTGAAGATGGCGAGAAGTACGTTTGCCGAATAGAGGGTCAGGAATAGTCTGCTCAACGTCAGTGCAAGAGCTGAAACAACGTTAACCGCTGAAAGAATAGTCCAAATCACACAGAAAATAATCCAGGAAATCACGGCAAGTATCAGATTGGATACCGGTCCGGCAAGGCTTGTCAGCATCATGCCGTACTTCATCGATTTCGCTTTGGTCATGCGGGCAGGATTGACCGGCACCGGCTTTGCCCAGCCAACGCCGACGAGAACAAACGTAAGCGCGCCCATAGGGTCGAGGTGACGCGCAGGATTGAGTGACAGACGTCCCATTAGAGCAGACGTATCATCTCCCAGTCGAAGCGCCATCCAAGAATGCGCACACTCGTGAAGCGACAACGAAAGACACATCACGAAAACGCGGATCAATAGCCCGACAATATCAAAATCGCCTAAATTAAAAAATGGAAATGCCGCCACCGCGGCCGTAAAGCCGACTCGATACGCGCCTATCTGTCTAACGCTCACTTGTGCTCTCCCTCGCATTTTCAAGGATACGATTAGGATTATAACACAGCCCCTGTTATGAGACGCTCACGTTCGAAAAGACAGGTTAGTTCTTCTCTTGATAAACAGCGCGAAAACCTTCCGTCATGGTGATCTCATCACCATCAACCCAAAGCGCATCGCATCCCGGAAAATTCTCCAGCAAACTCTTGCCTTCCTCGATAGTAAGAAGCATCAATACGGTTGAAAGAAGGTCTGCCGTTGCAGAATCTTGAGCGAGGATTGATACCGATTCACAGTAATCCGCCGGATAAAGTGTATCGGGATCAATAATGTGAGAGTACGTGCGCCCCTCTAGGGTGAAAAATCGCTCGTAATGGCCGGATGTCACTACGGAAAGGTCGGTTGACGCAACGACGCCCAAAATCGATTGCCCTGACAAATCCTTCGGATCTCGAATGCCCACTTTCCAAGGCTGGCCTGTCGCTATATTCCCACCTATTGTTCGCACGTTGCCGCCGACGTTGAGAATCGCAGATGTAAGCCCTGATTCTTTTAAATGTAATGCTACCTGCTCCGCCGCATACCCTTTCGCGATGGCGCCAACGTCAATCGACATGGCGGGATTCCGAAGTAAGATCGTCCCCGCCTCTCGGTCAACTACGACATCCTCGATGTCTGTATGCTTCACTGCTTTATGGAGCGCCGCATCTGAAGGAAGACGAACGTTCTTTTTTTCTTGTTCCGTCTCGGCGGCATTGGCGGATACACGCGTATCGTGCCAAAGTGATAGCACAGCGCCCATCGCGATGTTCACTCGACCGTTGGATCTATGGTAATCCTGAATTCCCAGCTCAATCAGATCGAGTATTTCTGAAGGACAAGTCACCGGTGTTCCCGCGCGGTCATTCACCGTTTTCAGATTCTCACCTGTTGTCGGATCATCATAAATCGTAAACCATTCGTGGTAACGCCAGAGTTCCTCTTTCGCCTGGTCACAATAACGCTCGAATGCGACTTCATTTTCCGCAAATAGAATCAACTGTGTCACTGTATCAAAAGGCCCGACAAAGGATGTTTCAAATCGTTGCCATTCGTCCGGCGACACCACAGTTGATACCGGCGCCGTCGATGTCGATATAGGGGCTGTATCTCCGCTCGGAGTTGAGTCCGTCGTAACCGTATCGGACGGACGGTTTGTCGATCCGCACGCTGTTAGCAAAGAGAGGACAACTATAGCGCATAGAAGAAGCGCAGCGAGGCGCGATGTTCCTCGCAGCCGGATTATTTTCAACGATGATTTTTTAGCATCTGCAGCTATTAGGAGACTTGACGCATTTCGCGCGTTTGGCATATACGAGGTGCTGTCACGGTTCTTGCACGGACTATAGGCATACGATGAGCAAACAATGTATTTCGTATGACAGTACAGGAGATCAGCGGAAGGCAAGTGTGTAGATTTCAGCTCCTGAACACCGTCAAGTTGTGCGGATGCGGTATGTGGAATCATTAAACCGTTATGTTTCATGAGCGAGGCCTGATCTTTCTATTAAACAAGACTTCCAAGGGTTTCATCGTCATGCGCAGAAGTGTTGCGGAGAGGAGGCCGGTCAACAGCCCGAAAAGAATTAAAAAAGGAGCGACATAGACAAAAGCCGAACGGTAAACATCCTTGAAAATCAGAAATAAAAATTGTCCAAAATTATGCGTTATGGCGCCAACAACCGAGAGAATAAAGATGGACACGCGACCGCGCGTTCCCTTTTCAATCGCCAACATTAAGAGGATGGAGCAGAGCGTTCCCGACATGGAGACAAGCCCGGCAAAGAGACCGCGCGTCAAAAACACAAATACGCTTTTCAGCATCGCAACCGAGAAAGCCTCTCCGCTTCCTAAAAGGATCAGCGCGGCCATCACGGCGACATTCGCAAGTCCGTACCGCAGAGGTACAGGCGAAGGGAGCGGCGGGAGCATGCCGTCAACAATACCCAAAACCAACGCCAACGCGAGCAGCACCGCGATGCGCGCCAGCTTCGTCGTTGACATCCGTACACCGGAAGTGTGTTTAGAATCAAGTGACAACATCCACCTCCTGTGTTGAATCCGTAGTACCCGTCTCCACAATCACCACGAGGACACGATTCGGAACACACGCTGCAAAAGCGCCCGGTTTTCCTATTTTCCCTGTGTTAATGCACGTTTTATCAGGACAATCAGAAACGATAACGGCGATCGTCCGGTCAGCGTATTGATGCAATCTGACGGCCGGACGCGCCGCAAAACGATGATCCTGATCAACACCGGCTTTAAGCACAATGCGATCGACTAATTCCCCGTCAATGTAGACTTGCGCTTCAAGGGAAGAACTCGATACATCTTTCCGGGATAAAAGAAAAAACGTCAGCGCGATAGCCAGCAGAACCACTAAAAATAATAGATCGCGCGCTCTGAAGAAAACCCTCTGGGCGCGCGACGGCTTATCATCATGCGTCACAAGATTCCGATCGTCCGACCGTTCGTGATCCTCTTGCTTCGAACATTTCCTGCAAAACAACATCGAAAATCACGCTTCTTCTTGTGACACGCACTGTCAGTCTATGTTTTTAATGACTCCCACGTCAGACAAAAGACCTCAACTCCATATCGTATTGATACAACGCCAGGTAAAGAATCCTCAATCACCACTATCAGGCGGCAAAGTCGTAACGGGCGTCGGTTCGGTTGATGGAGGATCTGATGGTGCCGCGGGATCTGTCGGTACTGACTCTGTCGGTTCCGTTGGATCTGTCGGCGGCGGATCTGATGGTTCCACCGGACCCGTCGGTGGCGGATCCGCCGGCTCCGTCGGTTCAGCAGGTGTCGTTCCGATCGGCTTCCATTGCGCATAAAGCGTCACACTTTGTGTGATTGGTAACCCTGAGCCGGGTGGCTTGAGTTGCTCGCCTTGACCTGGCGTCTTATTCAAGCTCCAGCCGACAAAATCATAACCTTCTTTTACCAAGGAGCCAGGCTCCTTGAGTGTTATTACTGTGCCTGCGATGTATTTACCTGAATCAACAGGAACTTTCCCCCCTGTGGCGTTGTTTGCATCGTATCTCACGGTATGCAAAGAAATACCCCTCATATATGGACTTCTAGGATCTGTATCCGTCGGATCCCAAGTGGAATACTTGACAGGCGGAAGCCACATAGGACGGGGGATAGTATGACCTCTGCTCGAACTATAAACGTACACCGGCATACCGCTGTACGAATTGTGGTGAAGAAATTTCGCGTCGCGCAAGCTCATGCGAACGCAGCCAAGTGAAAGAGGACTTCTGCCCAGCATCCTGTAAGC
>JAAZJH010000012.1 GCA_012800435.1 Clostridiaceae bacterium
ACGCCATGGACCTGACAGCAACTCCGCCGCTTTTAGATAAATCGCTTGACGATGCTCCGGAGGCATCGCAGCCCAAGATGCTTTCGCCTCCATGGCTATGTCAACAGCCATCTTTAGCTCTTTTTCGCCTGCCTGCTGTACACGTGCGAGCACATGTCCATGATCGTGGGGCATCACCACGTTTTTTACGTGCCCCGTCTCAATCCTCTTGCCGCCAATGATCAGAGGAATATCGACCGTAATTTTCGACTGGCGCTTAAGCTCAGCCTTTAGAGCAGCGCGCGCAGGCGTACCCGGTGAATAATCTTGGATCGGCTCATTTTTAGCATGAGGAAGTACGAAATAACCGTTCATCTAAGCATCCTTTCTGGTTGAATCGTGTTAAATAAAGAGGTGCCGTGTTGACAATCCCGATACATTATACATGAAAAATTCACTTATCCGTTGTCGTCTATGCACATTAACTAGCAATATAGCAAACAACGTGTAAACATCACTTTTACAAGCACAACTGTCATAGCGGCTGAACGAAAAAGCATACTGGACGCGAGGCGTGCAAGACGTCCGGACAACTCTTACATTCAGAGCAAAAACACATAGATGCATGACAAGCTATATTCAGAAAAGTGAGATGTAAAACTGAACTGGAAAGTGAATTAGAAAAACTAAACGATAGTGAAGAACTGAGGCCGTCCTAACCTATCAGTGGCAAAATCCATGTAACCCATACATAACTAATCGGCATCACTAAGATTAAAGCAGGAATCATATCCGCCGTAGGAAACGGCTTGAGATCCATCATCCGGAAACCTGTGCCCATCAAGATAAACCCGGCGCAGGCCTTAAAATCTGCAATCATAATATCCGTTGTCAACGGAACGATTAATTTTGACAACAGAAAAAGAAACATCATAATCATCAATTGAGGTATGGCGATCAGTGCTGTTGCCTTACCGAGCTGAGAGGCAAATATCATGGCAGTGAAAAAATCAAGAACTGCCTTCACAATCAACAAGCTATGATCGCCGGTCATACCTGATTCAAGAGAACCGCAAATGCCTGTCCCGCTGGCGCAAAAAAGCACCACCGCCGTTAACATCAGCTCGTCAGCTTCCCTATCCTGATGTTTCATCAGTCTTTCAAGCACGTACCCGGTAAGTTTTTGAATGGAAAGATTGATTTTCAAAACTCGACCGATCAGCGTGCCGAAGATAATCGCCAGCACAACAGCCGGCATGTTCTTCATCACGACAATTGAAGCAATGCCCATACTCATGGCACACAAGCCAAAAACTAAAGTCATTGTTCTTTTCAGATCTTCAGATAATTTGTTTCCTACAACAGAGCCAATAAGGCCACCTGTTACGACAGACAATACATTCACAATGACGCCAATAGGCATATCAGCCAACCTCCACAACAGACAGCAATATCAATATTCCTACCGTTCAGCTTCTATATTCTTTTTCGTAACATAAATATGTCCTGTTGCGAATAGAACAGTAAAGCCTACAAGCAACCAATGTCTTAACACAAGGCCACTCAGCAGAAAAATGCACGCAGGCAACACAGCCAAAATCAATGATCTTCTCGCGTTTTTTTCTTTGAAATATAATGCAAATGCTATCAAATAGGCTATCAGCAACACACTATTGCCTAACAAATACAGCAGCATTTCAAAGACGCTTGCAAAGCCAAACTTCCAAACGATATCGGTTGCTTTGGAGGCAATGATGGTGGCTGTTTCAATAAGCCTTTGGAAAGCTTGGTATCACTCAAGATTAACAGACCTCTCAATACACTGGATATCAAATGTTTGATGGTCTTTCAGCGGACTCTTTCAGCAATTAAAATCCCAACGGCTTCATCGTGGGGAAGAGCAAAACATCGCGGATGGAAGGACTGTCGGTCAACAGCATGACGAGGCGATCAATACCAATGCCGAGACCGCCCGTCGGCGGCATGCCGTATTCAAGTGCCTCGACAAAATCCTCGTCCGGCAACTGCGCCTCTTCGTCACCGGCTTCGCGCATCGCACGCTGATGTTCAAATCGCCGTCGCTGATCGTCAGGATCATTGAGTTCGGTATAAGCGTTCCCGTATTCGCGACCGTCAATAAAGAGCTCAAAGCGCTCTGTAAGACGTCCGTCCGTTCCGGGTTTAACTTTGGCAAGCGGCGAGTCTTCAATCGGATAATCGATCACAAATGTCGGTTGCGTTATTTTGTCTTCTACGTATGTTTCAAAACAGGCGTTAAGGATGTCGCCCCACTTCGTCAACGTTGTACGGCTCTTGAGTTCCAACTCTTTAGTATGCTTTTTTGCTTCTTCATCCGAGCCCATAAACGAAGCAAAATTAATTCCCGTCGCTTGCTTTACAGCCTCGATCATGGTAATCCGCTTAAAAGGCGGTTCAAGTGAAAGCGGTGTACCTTGATATGTGATTGACAACGTACCCTTGACGTGAAGGCAAGCCTCACTGACGAGTTTTTCCGTAATCTCCATCATGCCGTGATAATCCGTATACGCTTGGTAAAGCTCCATCATCGTAAATTCCGGATTGTGTTTCGTGCTCATGCCTTCATTGCGGAAATTGCGACCAATCTCATAAACACGCTCCAGCCCGCCAACAATCAAACGCTTCAGATACAATTCGGGAGAAATGCGTAGATAAAGATGAAGATCCAGCGCCTGATGATGTGTAATAAACGGACGTGCTGCAGCTCCCCCGGGAATATTATTCAAGAGTGGTGTTTCAACCTCAAGGAAACCGAGGTCATCAAGGGTCTTGCGTATACAACGAATGATTCGGCTCCGATCAATAAACGTCTCTCGAACATCCGTATTCGTCATAAGATCGAGATAGCGTTTTCGGTAACGCATGTCGGTATCACGCAAACCGTGGAATTTTTCAGGAAGAGGGCGAAGCGCCTTTGCGTGGAGCTGCCACTCGCTATTACGAATGGAGATCTCTCCGGTACGCGTCTTGAAAACTTGCCCCTTTACCGCGACTAGATCACCGACATCGAGCCCTTTCCATGCATCATAAGATGTCTCTCCCAACTGATCCTGTTTGCTAAAAATCTGAATTGTGCCTGTCTTGTCAGAAAGGTCAGCAAAAGAAACTTTGCCCATGCCGCGCCGCGCCATCAATCGACCGGCAACTGTGACCTCTTGTTCTTCAAATTGTTCAAAATTGTCTACAATTTCTCTTGCGTGAGCAGTCACCCTGCACGTCGTAATAAGATATGGGTTTTCGCCGGATTCTCTTAACGCGCCCAACTTGTCGCGTCGAAACTGCATTTGTTCCGGAAGATTCTCCGTTGATGTATTCGCGTCATTCTTTGACATGGCATCCCTTGGCTTTCTTCGACAACCGTCTTTGTAGCTTTTTGCTCTTAATTCTTAACTTACACTATCCGATCGTTATCCTCTGACTTTGAAATTTTCAAAATAGTGTATTTGAAAATGCCTGCGGGTGCTGTGACCTCAATCTGATCACCTTTTTTACGTCCCAACAACGCTTGACCGACTGGAGAATCACTCGATATTTTATTTTTGAAAATGTCTTCTTCTTTCTCCGAGACAATCATAAACTCATCTTCTTCGCCAGTGTCTTCGCGTCGGAGCATCACTTTGCCGCCAAGAGAGACACGCGTGCGGCTGATATCCTTTGCGTCGATGACCTTCGCGTTCTTCAAAATCGCTTCGATCTCCATGATCGCGACTTCATTGTTCGCTTGTGCCTCTTTGGCAGCGTCGTATTCGGCATTTTCTGAAAGATCACCTAACGCGCGGGCCTCTTTCAGACGTTCGGAGATCTCAGCTGCTGTCGTCGTTTTGCGTCGTTCAAGTTCTTCTTGGAGTTCACGGATCTTGCCTAACGTAATCTCATATACTTTTTCAGCCATATTGCCACGTTCCTTCACATCTAGAATTAATAAATCGTCATGCATTCATACACGCCAGAGGACACTATAACACGAGATATAAAGTTTTACACGAACATATTAAGAATTTTTCAAACGATGTTCCAACGAAATACATTGACTTAAAAAGAGCATCGCCAGAATATTACATAAGATAGCGAGTGATCAAGTTGCGTTAAGTTAACTTTGTGCCTTCTAGGTAATGATTCTGTTCTTACTATAAGGGCTTACATTTTTTAGATTCAGAGTGCGCAGCTGTCTTAAGATTACGGCTCGCTTTCCTTACGGATCACATCGTGTGCTCCGCCTTCTACGATACTCGTCGGCGATACAACGGTGAGGCGAGCTTTTCTTTGGAATTCACTGAGATTGATGGCGCCGCAAGCACACATAGTGGCACGTATTTTTGCCAGGGTCACCGCGACATTATCAACCAGCTTTCCTGCGTAAGGCACGTAAGAATCGACACCCTCCTCAAAGGCCATACCAACTTGATCACCGCCGTCAGAATAACGCTGCCAGTTGCGTGCACGGTTGGAACCCTCGCCCCAATATTCTTTAACATAAGTGCCGTTAAACAGCAGACGACGTGTCGGACTCTCGTCGAAACGTGCAAAATAACGCCCCAGCATCAAGAAATCGGCGCCCATCGCGAGCGCGATCGACATATGATAATCGTAAACGAGTCCTCCGTCTGAACAAATCGGAATATAGACGCCCGTTTCCTCAAACCATTCATCGCGTGCTTCTGCAACAGCAATGACTGCTGACGCCTGACCGCGACCAATCCCCTTCTGCTCGCGCGTGATGCAGATTGATCCGCCGCCGATACCAACCTTGATAAACGACGCGCCTGCTTCTGCTAGAAAACGAAAACCCTCGCGATCGACGACATTGCCCGCCCCGAGCGGGAGATCATTGCCGTATGTTTTACGAATCCACTCAATGGTATCCTTCTGCCAGTCAGAAAATCCATCAGAGGAATCGATGCAGAGGACGTCACATCCCGTGTCAAGTAAAGCCGGAACACGCTCTTGGTAGTCACGGGTGTTGATTCCCGCGCCGACCAACAAGCGTTTATGCGAATCGAGCATTTCATTCGGGTTTTCTTTATGTTTATCGTAGTCTTTTCGGAAAACTAGCGATACGAGATGTCCGTCACGGTCAAGGATCGGCAGTTGGTTCAGCTTGTGATCCCAAATGATGTCATTGGCTTCACTCAATGTGAGACCTTCAAGGCCATAAACGATGTCCTCAATCGGCGTCATAAAGGAACGTACCGGTGTTTCCGGAGAAAGTCTGGACACGCGGTAATCACGACTGGTAACAATACCGACAAGTTTGCCGTTCGATGTTCCGTCCTCAGTAATCGGAACAGTAGAATGTCCCGTTTTTTTCTTCAGGTACAAAATATCTTCAAGAGTCGCGTCGGGAGGCAGATTGCTGTCACTCGGAACAAACCCTGCTTTGTATTTCTTGACCTTGCTCACCATCGCACACTGACTCTCGATCGACTGAGACCCGTAAATAAACGAAAGCCCGCCCTGACGAGCGAGCGCAATAGCCATCCGATCCCCGGATACCGCCTGCATAATGGCCGACACCATGGGAATATTTAGATTTAGAGGACACATTTCATCCGCTTTTCGATAGCGTACGAGTGGCGTTACAAGGGACACACGGTCAGGTGTACAGTCTCGAGTCGTGCGATTAGGCACCAGTAAATATTCGCTAAATGTTCGTGAAAGATCCGGTAAATACTGAGCCATAAAAACTCCTTCTTTGTTCAATCGTCTTTGTAATCATCATTTCTAATACTATTACGATAGACTGATCGATCCGATATAGAACAGTGCATCTTATTTTTTTAATCTATCGTTCCTTCTATCAACACTACTAGGTGCAAATTAGCAGCTCGATCACTTCTCAATAGAAGAACGCATATCTTTTTGATCAATTGTCTTTTTTAAGAAGGCAACGACGACAGGATGCGGTCGCGTTGGACGCGACTTAAATTCCGGGTGTGCAAGCAGTCCAACGTAAAATGGATGATTCGGCAGTTCGACCGCTTCAACAAGTCGACCATCAGGCGACATTCCGGCAAAGCGAAGTCCGGTCGACACGATGGCGGAAGCATAAGCAGGGTTAAATTCGCGTCTGTGATGGTGGCGTTCGGTTGTTTGATCTGTCCCGTAAATTGATCGAAGAAGCGATCCTTCCTCCAAAATCATAGGATATGAACCCCTTCGCATCGGTCGATCGCAAAAAGGAATTGCTTCAATGTTTTTTACCATCTCAGGTGTCAAGCCCGCGTAGTAAAATACATCCTGAATATCATCCTCATCAGATTCGTCTGTGTGTGCTCGTGTTAGGCCGGCAAGTTCACGCGCGATGTCAACAACGCCCATCTGCATACCTAGACCTATGCCCAAAAATGGAGTCTCCCGCTCACGAGCGCTTCGACTTGCGGCGATCATTCCTTCCATGCCACGCGAGCCAAAACCGCCGGGCACAATCACACCATCCGCATCCGCAAGACGTGCATCAACGTCTTCCGGCGGAATATTCTCCAGATCTTCGCTCGCCACCCAGTCTATTACTGCTTCGGCGCCAAGTTGAATGCCTGCATGCTCAAGTGCTTCGGTAACACTGTAGTAGGCGTCTTGCATCACCGTATATTTTCCAACGAGAGCAATATTGATTTTACGACGCGATGCCTTCGCCTTGTCGACAATCATCTGCCAATCACTCAAATCAGGCTCTGTTTGAGGAAGATTGAGACGCTCACAGATTCTCTTCGCAAACCCTGCTTTCTCAAATCTAAGCGGCAACTCATAAACGGATTCACAATCCAAATTTTCAAAGACCGAATCAATACGAACGTTACAGTAAAGAGCTATCTTGCGACGGACGCTCTCTTCTAAAGGATATTCGGTACGGCACACCAGAATATCCGGCTGAATACCGGAAGAAAGAAGTCTTTGGACACTGTGTTGTGTCGGTTTTGTTTTCAGTTCACCAGGCTGGCGCACATATGGCAGAAGAGTCACATGGATAAAAAGACAATTCTCACGTCCTACCTCATAGCTAAACTGACGGATTGCCTCAATGAACGGCAACCCCTCGATATCACCTACGGTACCGCCGATTTCCGATATGACTACATCTACCGTGTTGTTTTCAGATACTTGGTAGATGTGATCTTGGATCTCATTGATGATGTGAGGCACCACTTGAACCGTGCCGCCGTGATACCCTCCGGAACGCTCACGGTTGATGACGTTAAGGTACACTCGACCGGAAGTAATATCGCTCTCCCCTGTGAGATTAATATCCGTAAATCGTTCATAATGACCAACATCAAGATCTGTCTCAGCGCCGTCTTCTGTCACAAATATTTCACCGTGTTGTAAAGGACTCATGAGCGCAGGATCCACGTTGATATAGGGATCAAATTTCTGATTGCGCACAGAAAGACCGCGCGCCTTAAGCAATCGGCCTAGGGCTGCAGCTGTGATCCCCTTACCTAAACCGGACACCACACCGCCCGTAACAAAAACATACTTCGTAGCCATATTAACGATCTCCTCTTGGCCCCTGCGATCTACCACGTATCTTACGATTGCTTTAAGCGCCTTTAATCATCTTAGGATCAAAAGAGTTGTTTCCGCACTTCCTCTTATCTCCACTAAACATACCACTTTTTCGGAAAGGTTGCCTCATCTATAGCCTTATCTGCATAGTTGCGATCTGATCACCTCTCAAAACCGGAAATCCTCGTTCAAAGCATTATCAATTTACAAAAAATGTCCCGAATCCTCAAGGGCTCCGGGACATCATCATTTTGTGCTAAACAGGCGTGCGGAAGAATCAGTACTGAGGAAAACTCTCGCTTTCCAAACACTATACTTTCTACGCAAGAATAGCGTTCAAAAACCGCAAAGTTTCCGTCTCATTTATGCTTTTTCGTTCGCCTCTTCCTTTTTCTTTCGACGCTCGCGTGCGCGCTCTTCTTTTTCCCGCTCCGCTTCTCTTGCTTCTTGATCCTTCTTCATATCGCGCAGAACACTGATTAAAGCAACTACTTGACCGGCAATACGTGCAACTTGCGCAAGATCAAACGAGCATTCCTCTTCCTTTTTCTCTTGCGCTTTTCGTCGCGAAAGCCGATCTGCAATGCCCGAAGCAGCGTCACCTATCGATCCGACCGTCGTCTCTACTGCACCGGTAATGCCGGATGCGTCTTGTAGAATTTCCGGTATCGAATCTTTAGCAGAATCGGTCACCGTCTGAACATCATCCAGAACACCGTCAACTTTTTCCATCACACTTGGAAGCGTCTTGACCGTTTTGGTCACGTCAGGTGATATATCGTCCAAACTTTTTTTCAAACGACCGACAACACCTACCAGTTGAAACAATAAGATCGCAAGCGCAATCAGCGCCACAGCGCCGACCAGAGCCAGCAAGATATAGAGCAAGGATGAAAGCGGAATCATGACTTCCATTACAAAATACATGACGATCACTCCTAGATTAGTTGTTTTGAATTGGCTGACTTCGCATCATCCTTTAATCTGCTTCTTTGTCAGCGTCGCAAACATCTTCCTCAGTCTCATCACATTCGCACGCTGCTTCCGCCTCGTCACACTCGAAGTCTTCAGCTTCTTCCTCATCACAAACGCAGCCACAGCCTTCTTTGAATTTCTTTGCGAAGATCTCTTTTTGCTCTTTCAGGTATTCGGCAGCTTCACGAACTTTTTCGCGCGCTTTATCGACACCTTGCACTGCCGTATCCGAGATCTGATCGCGTGTTTCCTTACCTGACTGCGGAGCAAGCAGCAATCCACCCGCTGCACCGAGAAGTATTCCGGCCAATGTTCCGATCGCCACATTCATGCGCGCATTTTTCTTGGAAGTAACTCCAAACCAGTCTTCTAATCTTTTATTCATGTTTCCCTCCTTATGAAGCTGATAAAAGCCGATCAAGACTTTTCTATGGTTAAAGATATTCCATTACATTATACAGAAATTATTACACAAAAACGATGGTAATGTAACTTCATTTTTTTCTTAGAATATATGATACCTCTTTTACAGAGTACTATATTATGAAAAGGGAACAACAAGCTTTTATTACTGGATGAGTAATGTGATTTGCGAAAAAAGAACGCTGGGTCAGCATTGTTATCGTCTGCTGGCGGATGAGCTGCATAGTTGCTATAGATGAGCAACTGAGGTAGGATGTTCGCCTATGAGACAATTCACGTTCAAAAAACACTGTAGCTGATCCTTAAAATTACCATTAGGACATTCGCCTATCGAACGACAGGTATTTGAAAGGCTATTTAATTGAGTATACATAAGATATTGGGAGGTTCTCATGAATCCTTGGAATAATCTGCCTAAGGACAAAATACAACCGGATGATTTTCTTGCTGTTATCGAGATTCCAAAGGGAAGCAAACAAAAATATGAGGTAGATCCTCAAACAGGCCTTTTGCGACTCGATCGTATTCTCTACACGTCAACGCACTATCCGCAAAATTACGGTTTTATTCCGCAGACCAAGTCTGATGACGGAGACCCGCTGGATGTTCTAGTGCTCTGCTCCGAGAGTTTGACTCCGCTTTGTATGGTGCGCTGTTACCCGATTGGCGCTATTAAGATGACGGATGATGACGACATTGATGAAAAAATCATTGCCGTGCCTTTTGATGATCCTCAGATGCGCTCTTATCAAAATCTAACGGATTTACCGGATCATGTTTACAACGAAATCATGCATTTTTTCGAAGTTTATAAAGATTTAGAGAATATCAAAACCGATATTTTACAGATTGATGGACGTGAAACTGCCAATAAGATCATTGCCCACAGTCGCGCGGCGTACGAAGCGGCAAATATCTGATGCTGAAATTATCCCTTAAAGTTGTATAGAGGTTTTAGGTGGGCAATGATTTCTGCTGAGTCGTGGATATTATCGGTGACAATGCTTTTATCTTTGTAGGCCTCCGGCGACTCATCAATAGTTTGTTTATTGATCGATGTTGAATAGACCTGACTCATCGATTTCTTGAAGTTTTCTAATGATAGTACCCGTTTAGCCTCAGTTCTTGACAATACCCTCCCTGCCCCGTGCGGCGCAGAGTAATTCCAATCAGGATTTCCCTTCCCGATAGCGATCAACGACCCATCGCGCATATTTAATGGGATCAAAATTTTTTCTCCCTTTTGTGCTGAAACAGCACCCTTTCTTAAGATCATGTTTTTCAAATCAACATAGTTGTGAATAGTCGTAAATTCATCGATGATTTCCCATCCCATGCTTTCAACAATAATATCTCGTATAGCTAACCTGTTATATACGGCATATTCCTGCATGATTTTCATGTCATGAAGATAGTCACTGTATTTTTCGCCCTCTAAATAGGCAAGACTCTTAGGCTGATGAGGCGTCATCTTCATGGCTTCTCTCTGATACAGGGAGGCTACTTGATTTCCAATGTTTCTAGAGCCGGTATGAATGACCAAATAGAGGTCATTATTCTCGTCTTGATTGATCTCGATGAAGTGATTTCCGCCCCCAAGTGTGCCTATTGATCTTTCTGCACGTTTGATGTTCAATTTCTTATCGTTTTTTCCATTTCTTCTAATTTTTAGCTTATTGACATCGACATATTTGACATACTCGTGAGCTTTATTTCGAATGGAAAACCCGGAAGGTATCTTGCAGCGGATGACGGTATCTAAAGTCGAAAAATCAATCTTTCTTACTTTGATTTTGCTCGTTAACATCCCGCATCCTATATCTACTCCTACAAGATTCGGTACGACTTTGTCTCGAATTGTCATCGTTGTGCCGATCGTCGAACCGGCTCCGGCATGAACATCGGGCATGACTCTAATTTTGCTGTTCTCAACAAAGGGTTGATCGAGCATCGTCTTAATTTGCAATCTCGCCCCTTCTTCTATTTCATCTACAAAAACTTTTGCCGTGTTGTATTTGCCTTCGATGATGATCATAATGACTCTCTTTCCATAAAACATTAAAATTTACTTATTGTGCGCTATTTATTGCTTAATTATTGTTATAATATTAATAAAAATTCTAACGATTAGAACCTTGTGTTGCATTTACAATTACACACATTATACGGCATATTTTTTAACAGCATATATAATTTCGTGGCTTGGCTCTCGTTTAACATTTTTATTCAAGATAAAAACGTAAACTTGAGCGGCGTAATAATTGTTCCATGGGAAAATAACGATACCGCTATTGATACACATGCACCCATAGCGGCATTCATTGTGGTGGACGATAAGAGATTCGAACTCTCGACCTCTGCGATGCGAACGCAGCGCTCTCCCAGCTGAGCTAATCGCCCATATTATCCTGATAACAGCAATGTTTCTTTCGTGCCGCTTCGCTATTGTACCACAAGTATTCGCCTTGTCCAATCGTTCGATTTTGACTGGTTATATAAGCAACAATTGGAGCTGAACGCTAAAGAAGGTCGATCGCAAGGCAGGTCGTGAGCTAGATTACAAGGGTTAATGCCGCTTCGTTTAACCTTAATTCAAAGAAGAAAAAAATCTTAATGGCGCAGAAAACAGGAACGGCGCGTCTGCGCCGTTCCCTACTCTATCTACGCATTATTTTGTTACTTACCCGATTAGTTGGTGCCGATATTTAGTGGTCGTCCTTCATAGCTCATCGTATTGATAGGTGTCACCTTACCATTCCTAATCTCACAGACTTTCCAAAGGGTGCCTTCTTGGTACGGCACATCAAAGCTTATCGGTTCACTATCGCCTTCAAAGTAGACAAGGACTGTGGCATCAGAATTTGCGAGAGCATAGGATCCCCTTTGCTTCGCCGTGTTTGTAAAATCATGCACATAAACCGTATAGACGACATCTTTTTCCGGGGACGATAAAATGACGGCTTCCGGACCATAACCGAGGTCACTGTCTGCTTCTACCCATGCATCAGGGTAGTCGGGATTTCCATAGTAAACATAATCGGAAAAGGCAAACAGATGGAACGGGCGTCCGTAACTTTCGATTGGCGCAGTGACGTGAAGATCAAGATCTTCCGGTGCAGGACCCCATTCGAGGATAACGGCAATCTCTCCTTCATTCAATTCGGAGCCTAAAGGCTGAAGATAAAATACACCTAGATCTGTGACAGCGCCTTCCTTGACGACAAAGGAGTCCACATACACCGATACGTAACCATCCGCCTCAATTGTAAAAGGCTCCATCGTTCCAGAACTCTCACCAAGCGTACCAACCCAGAAAATAAACTCTCCTTCAATCTGCGCCAACATGTCATCCGGATACGGCCAGTCAAAGTACGTGTCTTCATAATCGGCCGGTGAACCGTCAAGCCACGTGAGATCCACAAAACTGAATGATGGTATAGGCTTTTTCGTTACGGCATCGTAAACAAAGCCCGCAAAACCGCCACAGCCTTCTCTTGGCGTGAAAGGCGTGTGACCCGGAATGCGAATAACACCGTCATCGGGATCCGGCTCAACCGGTTGCGGCTGCGGTTCCGGACCAGGGGATGTGCCCTCGCGTTTGAGGTAAACGACACCGGCATCAGTAAACAACCCCTCTTTGATATTAAAATCGCCGAGGTAAACAGAAACGTAGCCGTCAGCGTGTACCGTCAAGTCCTCAACATCACCCTCCGTTCCTTGGACATCGACAAGAATCATATATTCGCCCTGCAACTGAGCATATTTGCCCTCTGCAGGCGGGAACGTGTACTCAAAGGTGTAGTGTTCCGGTTCTCCGGTGTCAAAATCTCTATAGGAAACTTCAATCCAGAAGTCTGAGATCGGTGTTTTGGTCTCGTCATCGTATACAAAACCGACAAATCCACCCCAGCCGTCTCTCGGGGTAAAGGGTGTATGTCCGGGAATGCGGACGACGTCCTCGCTTTCAGGCTCAAGATATATTTTTCCCAGATCCGTGACTTCTCCGCCACGAACGGTGAATGGCGGAACCTCATAAGTTTTATAGCCTATTGCCTCGATCACAAGATCAGCGACAGTCGTATCCTGTCCGTCTTCGGCGAGTACTCTTGTGAAGAATTCACCCATCTTTTGTGCATCGTAGGACGCAGGATACGGGTATGTATAATCGAGTGTTACTAATTCTCCGTTATGATCAGTCAAATACAAAGTAAATAATGCAATTTCACTTTTCGAATCCGCATCGCACACAAAGCCGGTAAAGCCGCCCTTGCCGCTTTCACCTCTAAACGGCGTGTGACCGGGGAACTGAAATACACCCGGTTCTCCCGGTTTGGTTGGCTGCGGCGGTCCCGGGTATGGCGTAACCGCAGGATTAGGAATCACTTGTCCTGGCGGAAGCAGAGGAGTATCCCCCGTCTTCGCGTAGTCTGCAGAAAGCGCAGCGTTGACAACAGGAATGATATTCGTGCCGTCCGTCGTGAATGTATCGGTTCTCTCCATTAAGATAGCCTTGACCTGAGATGCATAGTATTCAGGATGCGCGCCATAAATCAATGATGCGACACCTGCTGCCATCGGAGAGGCCATTGAAGTTCCCGATTTGAAGTCATAGCCTTGACCGGGAACCGTGCTGAAAATATCTGATCCCGGTGCGGCGATATCTATGAGGGTACCGTAGTTTGAGTAATCGGGCATACGATACGCGTACTTAATACGGTCATCGACTCCTTTGTCGAAATCGATAGGCGTATTCTCAATCGAAGCGACCATCACCGTATGTCTGCGTCCGGGATCGGTGCCCATCATAATACGGTTCATTTCGAAGTCAGCTGCATCCATTCCCTCATTACCTGCTGCTTTAAAAACGAGGAAGTCGTAGCCGAGACTTTCAAGCCTCAGACACAGATCACCATAGGCCTGTGTCTCAATCAGTTCATCTTTGCCGTCCGGTTCGGATGGATCGCTATCTCCAACACTGAAATTGATCACACGACATCCTTGCTCAACGAGGGTCGTGAGCGTAACTTCAAGTTCAAACGATGTTGTGACGTTCCAAAGATCAAGCTCTCCTGTGTCTTCGTTAACACTCATGTGCCAATAATGATAAAAATACGGCACCGTGTTCCAGTTAACGCCTGTCGCTCCGATACCGTTATCACCCAGTTCACTGATAATACCGGTGACATGTGTTCCATGCTCTTTTAAACGGTAGTAGCGAGATCCGGGCGACTTATCGGACTTTGTGTAATAAAGCTCAAGGTCCTCAAGAGTCTCCATTGTATATGTCGGGAAAAGATAGATCTTTGAGCGGTCAATACCAAGATCTTCGTGATCGTACTCGATACCGCCGTCAGCGACACCGATTGAAATCGGTGTAAAACCATCGAGATCTTTCCAGACGAGCGGAGCTCGGATAACTTCCAGACCCCAATTATTGCCATCCGGATTGTTGATATCCCATGAATCAAGCTTGGCATCGTTTGTATAAAATTGTGCTTCAGAGCGTTTATAAACATAATTATATTGCGCGATCTCAACGCTCGGATGAGCACGAAGCGTTTCCAAAATTGCGTCCAATTCGGCAGAACTGACCTTGTCATAGCGAATCTGATACCGCAAGATTGACGGTATTTCACCCACGATCTTACCGCCCGTCTCAGATGCTAACTGCTCCGCGATAGAACGGTCACTATCCATAGTGAGTGAGATAAGTAACTCATTCGACAAACTGTCAAAATCACCCGATTTTCCAATGCGAATCTTCGATCGATCGGGCGGTGAGGAGATACCGGATGCATAGTGTAGGTTGAATGGAATGGGGTCTGATGTGCCGAACATCGTTTTCAGCGTAATATACAACGTGTGGTTACCGATCTTCGCATTGGCATCTGAACGTGCCCACGGTCCACGTTCTTGAGACGATTTGTTGATTTTGCGGTCAAGGGAAAGTTTGGGTAGAATACCCGTTTTCTCGAAGATCCCGCCATCAATATTGTCGAGTATCTTATACGCGTCCGGATCGGTTGGATCGGAGGGATTGAGCGCGTAGCGAATCTCTCGGATCATTTGGTTCGATTTGGCTTGCAGTGACAGTTTACTGATGGTACCGTCTAATGTTTGACGAATGCCTTCGAGTCGTACTTCCGGTCGAAGAGGAAGAGAATAAATAAGAAAAGCGGCGACCAGTGCAATTAACACACTTAATATGGACAGCCCGATAATCAAGCCTTTCTTTTTCTTCTTTCGGGGAGGTTTGACAGAAGGAGACGATTTTTGCCATCCGTCCTGCGAAGATACTTGTCCGTACGATGGAGAAGAAGTCATCGGCGATTGTGGCTGCATAGGAGGACGGTAACCCGGTTGTGGCGGAGGTGCTCCGACCGGATATCCCGTTTGTACGGAACCAGAATACGGCGTGGAAGATTGATGACCCTGTATAAAACCAGAATACGGCGCGGGAGGTTGATGACCCTGCACGGAAGGAGATTGTGTCGGCGCCGGGGTATAATAGTCCGAGCGGATGTCACCTCTTCCGGAATCGGGCTCAGTGCTGGAAGGTCTTGGAGCTCCCTCCGGCTGTCCTTTTGATTCGATGGGTTGACCGCACATGATGCAAAAGCGTACATCATCCTCGTTTACATGCCCGCAGTTATTACACCGCATAATGATCTCCTTTCCGTCACGCTAACAGACGTATGCATAATTGACCTGTTGATTAGTTTAACAAAAAAAATCGAACTTTCATAGAAATAAAGCAATTCATACAAACGCGTCCTTCTTATTTTAAAATGTAATTGTTCGACATGCACTGAAAAGTTCCGGTGATTTAAGATGCTTCTCACAGATAACTTATAGGTGCAGGCACAGACTTGCTCCCCATCTTGGCGTTTGTTAGGATGAAAAATGATGTCAAAGTGTCAACAATCACAAGATTCGCCAAACTTTTCTGATCGCCCTTTACTTTCGATCGGTGTTCGCGCGCTTTCCGAATTCTCAAGAATGCGTGGCGGACTGGGAAGTCCTCTTTTTGCTGGTATAACCGGTTTAGAAGGCATACGTCTTCATCAGCGTTTTCAACAAAATGCGAAACACTGGTTTCCTAATGACAACCTTCATTTTGAAACACCTGTTTTGGGTGTATTTCATGATCCTGCGTTCCCTTTCGATTTGCGTATTGAGGGTCGTTGCGATCTTCTGGCGCGCCATCCTGATGGCAGTGTAAAGATTATTGAAGTCAAAGGCTATCGCGGCAATCCGTCAAGTCTTCCGGAGCACGGTGATCCTGTTCATCTTACACAGGCGATGCTCTATGCGGCTCTTCTTCTCCAAGAGACAGAACAAAACAAAAAAAAGGTTGAAGATAAATTCGAGAGATCCCCCGCCTCGTCCATTGAGGTTTGGCTTTGTTATCTTTCTCTAGATACCGGAGAGCCGCACTTCATCAAAACATCCTACCAATGCCAAGAGCTTGAATTTTTCTTCAAAAGCCTGTGCACTGTGTTCGCTGAATCGGCAGGCATGCTTTACGCGCACCGGCGCGAAAGAGATACTAAAAATAAAGTCGCATCGTTCCCCTATCCTCATTTGCGCGACGGCCAAAAGGACATGATGCGCGAGATCATGGCGGCCATTCGCGATCAACAGGTGCTTTTTGTATCAGCGCCGACCGGAATCGGAAAAACTATGGCAACCCTCTACCCGTCAATCAAAGCGCAAGCCAACGGGTTAACTAATCAACTTTTTTATCTGACTCCGACACGTTCACAAAGGAAAGTTGCAGAAGACGCGCTGGAGGATTTGTGCAGAAAGGGCTTCATTCAGCGTTCCATCACCATACAAGCCAAAGAACAAATGTGTCTCTCACCAACACTCTTCTGCAATACCCTCCGTTGTCCTTACGCCGTGACGTACTACGAACGAATCAAAGACGCTGTACGAGAAAGCTATGCTTTCTCAAGGATCACGCCATCCACAGTCCGCGAACTTGGACAAAAACATACACTCTGCCCGTACGAGTTATCGCTTGATCTTCTCTCAACATGCGATACGGTGATTTGTGACTACAACTACATCTTTAATCCACGTGTTCGATGGAGTGAACGCCTAGATGATGCCGGAACACGATATACCTTACTTGTTGATGAAGCGCACAACCTTGCTAGGCGCTCTAGAGAGATGTTCTCCGCTTTCCTCTATTTAGCAGATCTTGTGGATTATAGAAAAAAACTCCTCAATGCAGCACACGCATCAAGACAGGCGACAAAACCGAACGTTTGTGCGCCACTTCCTGCACATGCCACCATCACACATAGCGCAAATGTAGAGAGGAAGCACATCCATTCTGGGCAAGGCAAGTCAACGCTTTCGCAAGATGTAAAGCGAGTCTTAAATCCCCTTGATCGTTTGATTGCAGGACTAACACGTTTTCTGCCTCTTATTAATGAAAAGCAGAACATGGAAAATACGGATACTCTAAATGAAAAGGAAGCCTTTTTAGAAGAACTTAAACCGTATCATCCTGTATTATCTCCTCAGTTTCTTGCAACGAGAGCTATACCTTCTTTTATTTTGAAAGACCTTACAGCGCTCATCGGAACGTTAACGCGTCTATTTGAAACCCATGTTGACTTTCCCGGACGTGAATCCCTTCTCATCTTGTACTTTGATTTGCTCTTTTTCCAACGGGTAGCCGATCGTTACTACGATCAGACGTACATTACGTGTTTTCGACAGATGGGAGCAGAAAATATGGCAGTCTCCTTGATGACACTCGACGCCTCCGGCCATTTAACTGATCTCTACTACGGACGATCGCCTGTTGTCTTTTTCTCTGCGACATTGTCGCCGATGCCGTATTACCAGTCGCTGCTCGACGCTTACGCGTCTCAGGATCAAGCGGAAACTATCCAACTTCCTTCACCTTTTCCGCCAGAACGTCGATTGGTCATCGCACACGTAGCATATTCCATTCGTTACAAAGACAGACTTCGAACCCTTCCTGACGTAGCACGTCTGATTGTGGAAACAATTCGCCTGCGAAAAGGTCATTACCTTATTTTTTCACCGTCATTTGCCTATCAACGTCAGCTAGTGCGCGTGTTTAGCGCTCTAAAAGCAGAGGATATTGACTGGATCATTCAGCCATCACGGATGACCGATTCTCAGAAAAATAACTATCTTGCCTATTTTAGCGACACTTCTCGCAAGCGACCGCTTGCGGGGCTTACAGTGCTCGGTTCGCTTTTTAATGAAGGAATAGATCTTACAGGCGAAGAATTAACGGGTGTCATCATCATCGGCACCGGTCTTCCCGGTCTTTCGCCGGAACGTGATCTTTTAAGGCAGTATTACGACGCAACCCGCGGTCAGGGATATGAGTTCGCATATCTTTGGCCGGGGTTTAATCGTGTTGCCCAGGCGGCAGGACGCCTCATTCGGAGCGAGGAAGATTATGGTTTGGTTCTTCTCATTGATGATCGTTACGCGGATCCGGTGCATCGTGCCCTTTTGCCTAGTGAGTGGCACACCGAACACATCTCGGGTGCCGACGACTGTCTGGCACGGATCCGTCAGTTTTGGAACGAGATCGAACAGTCGATGAAAGACGCTTCAACTACGACTCAACGATAATATTATTCAGAAGATGGCAACTTTTTACTATCCTGCCAAGTGATTTTTCCCGTCTGTTTCAATTCACGCGTATAGCGGCGTGCTGTCGGTGTCTGTGCCAAACCTCCAAGCGCTGTTTCCCGAAGAGCGCTTGGCATTAATTGTCCAACTGAATACATCGCTGAGATGACTTCATCGGTGGGAATTCGACTCAGCATACCTGCCAAAGCCATTTCTGCAGCTGTAATGGCATTGACGACACCGGTCGCATTGCGCTTGATACAGGGCACTTCAACAAGACTGGCAACCGGATCACATACGAGACCAAGCAATCCTTTAATAGCAATAGCAAGCGCGTTACTTGATGCCCTCGGCGAACCGCCTGCTGCTTCGGCAAGCGCGGCTGCAGCCATGCCGGATGCAGAGCCTATTTCAGCCTGACAACCGCCTTCCGCTCCGGAAATCGAGGCCAAGTTGCCAATCATTAGCCCGCAACCGCCGCTCGTGATCAGAAAATCAAGCTGTTGGCGCCTATTCAACTTCAAATGCTCTCTTGCTGCGAGCAGGATTCCGGGTACAACGCCACAAGATCCGGCCGTTGGCGTAGCACAAATGAGCCCCATGGATGCATTGACTTCATTGATCGCGATCGCATTCACAACTGCATCTAAGTAGATACTCTGCCCCAAACTTGCTTTTTCAGAGCGATATGTGTTGAGTCGCGTTGCGTCATAACCGGTAAGACCGGAATAAGATTGAACGCCATTGATGCCTTCTTTCACCGAAGATTCCATAACCCGAAGATTAATGTCCATCTTCTCTAATATCGTCTCCGGTGAGCTATCTTCACCGTTGCGCCGACGCCATTCCATCTCTTGATGTAGAAAATAGTCAGCAAACTTCCATTTTTTTTCCTCGCATGTTCTGACGATCTGCGAGAATGTGGTAACTCGTCTCATTGAGCGGCTCCTTTCGCCATCAAGGCCTTCGCGGCATCGGGCTCACGTCTTATTTCGGAAAGATCAATAATCTGTACAACGTGCTCAACCGCAGAGATCTCTTCCAGTGTGTCATCCGGGATGTCGCCGTCAGTCGCAATCAGCATGAGCGCCAGTTTACCTTTAGTTTTACGCGATACTTCCATCTGACTAATATTGAGGCGATGTTTGCCAATAATGTGAGTAACACTTGCAATGACGCCGGGACGATCCATATGAAAAATGAGGACAACCGGATTGTCGTTATGCACATGAACGTTAAATCCATCGATTTCCACTAGATCGATGGAACCTCCACCGGTTGATATGCCTGTCACAGAAACAGTACGTGATCCTCTTGTCATGCGGACTTCCGCAGTGTTCGGGTGTTTCATTTTTTCTTTCGATGTGACGATTTTAACTTTCATCCCCGATTCTTTGGCGCGATCATACGCATAACGCAGATCCGGGTTTGCCGTTGATAGCCCAAGCAGACCGCCGATCAAAGCCAGATCAGTGCCATGTCCCTTATAAGTGTGCGCAAAAGAGCCGAAAAATGTAATTTGAACGTTTTCGGGCATCTCTCCGAAAATAGCGCGCGATGCAAGACCTATCCGAACGGCACCTGCTGTATGAGAACTGGACGGACCGATCATGATCGGTCCAATAATGTCAAAAATACTGTGAAATTTTGCCATAACAGACCATCCAAAAATACATGCCGAAGCAAAGGTTCTCCCAAAATGTCTGGTTAAAAGATGAATTTAATAATACATCGTGACTAAGTTTATCATGAGTTGCCCTATTCTGTCGGACAGTTTAATATTCTACAGTTGTGTTTTGTTAATTCGATTTAATCGGGGGGCTGTCCTCAAAACGGAATCCTGACTGATCAATTAACGATAGGCGACGGTACGATTTCTCCATTTTTTGTTCCAGCCATCGGTCGGCAAAATTGGATGCTTCCTCTCGAACAAAGTCTGACACTTGAAAAAGGAAAAGACGGTTGAATGGAGCTTTAGCGATATAACACAACAGCGCCGCAGCACCTTCTGAGAGTGCTATTCCTTCATCGCCCACTCTTCTGCAGTCACTTTTCTCACATACAAGACCTCCCGCACGAAAACTGAACTGACACGGATACGCAATCTCACATTGGCAGCGCACACAGGCATCCAACATCGGTGCAAAGCCGCTTTCAACCATAAGACGAAACGTTGCCAGACGCGCTGCAAAGACGGGATCTTCGCCGTTGGCAATTTGATAAATCGTATATGCCCACAGGTCAAAAATATAACGGTGCGGCTCCCCGTTTCGAGCCACATCTGAAAAAGCTTCCGCTGCATGTGAAGCCGCTGCTAGACGGTCAAGATCGAAAGATATTCCGGCAAATGACTCCTGAAGAACACCGGAACGAATGGTATACCTCCCCTGTCGTTCGATAAGTATAAAATCGGAAAGTGAAAAAAGTTGTGTCAAACTGCGAAGTTTGCTTTTCATGCTTGCGCTACCGCGTGCGTTGGCCGTTATGAGCCCAAGATCCGGTGTCAGAAGGTGTAGAAGACGATCTCGATCTTTCCACGCAAATACATTCATGACAAATCCTTTAGTCTCGACCGTCTTCATAACGTACCGCTAACCTAAAGGGGTGAATCGGAGGGCAACAGACCCACCGCACCGAGATCCTGTGGACGATTCTGCCAATTTGAGCGCACCCGAACAAAGAGATTTAGATAGACCGGCGCATCAAAGAGGGCTTCCATCGCTTTACGAGCTTCGGTGCCGATTGAGCGCACCATGCGTCCACTGCGTCCCACAAGGACCTTTTTATGGGATGCTCTTTCACAGATAATGTCCGCCTCGATCAGTATTTCAGATCGATCACCGGATTCGTCGATCTCTTCTTCAAAAGAACGCACCAAAACAGCAACACCGTACGGAATTTCTTGCTCTGTCTGACGAAGAATTTCACGTCGGACGAGTTCTGCAGCGAGGATGCGCTCCGTTTGATCCGTTTCATCACCTTCTAGAAACATGCGGCGTCTTACCGGTAACAGGCATTTGATTTCATTTATAAAAAGATTCAATCCGTCACCTGTTTTCGCTGAAATCGGGATACAGGCGTCCGGTTTCCAATTATTATCGTAAAGCGCAATTAAGGGCAGAATCGCTTCCTTTGGGGAACGATCTATTTTGTTAATTAAAAGGATCACTTTTTTGTGATCTTCCTTGGCGATCTCAAGGACGCGACGTTCTTCTTCTCCGATATAGGGGTGCCAAGAAGCATCGATTATCAGCGCTATGATATCGGCTTGACGGATTGATTGCATAGCCGTCTTCATCATGGCACGCCCTAAAGCATTGTTGGGCTTATGTAAGCCCGGCATATCAAGAAAAGCGATCTCTGCATCGTCTAGAAAGAGAACACCTCGAATCGCGTGTCGTGTCGTCTGGGGTTTAGGAGATTCAATCGAGAGTGTTCGTCCCAGAAGTTGGTTAAGGAGAGTCGATTTACCGACATTCGGCCTGCCGCAAAGTGCCACAAAACCGGAAGGCACCTCTTCAAGTGAGCGAATCAGTTGACGTTGCAACGTTTCCATAGTCATCGCGTCTTCTTCAGATTCATGATCGTAACCGAGCAGATGGAGAACACCATGTATAGTAAGAAACATCAACTCGCGCTCCAGATCATGTCCAAGTGCTTCTGCCTGTTGCGTCGCGCGATCAGGAGATATGACAAGCTCACCGAGGTAAAGCGTATTCTGATCATCCGGAGCGAATGTCTCCCAAGGATCTAACGGTTTCTCCAATGCGCCTTCTCGCATATCGTGCGCAGGAAATGACAGGACATCCGTTAATTCATCGATACCGCGCTGTTCTCGATTGATTTTGCGCATGATGCGAGGTCCGACCATCGTTACATCAATGTGCACACCGATGCCAGTTTGCAATAGTTGTTTTACAAAAGGGGATAAAAACAGGACATGCTCCGCTGTTTCACGAATGACAGGAAACAGGATCTTCGCGCCATAAACACGTTGACGATTGTAACACTGAACGTCAATCATCCTGATCGCTCTTATCTTTTTTACGCTCCGTTACAATGCGTACCGGCGTGGTTCTATCTTTACGTCCGACTCTTTTTTGTGCAATTTCGCCCGGTGTTATCACGCGGATGGGCATTGTTCTTTCCCTGCGTTCGCGTCCGATCTTCGCACTTTCTTCAGGAGTCGAAACTTGTATCGGAATTGTCCCCTCTTTTTGCTCATGCTCTGTCTGTGCGACATCTTCCGGGCTAGCAACGTGGACGGGTGTTGTGATATCTTTGTGTCCGGTTGCAATTTGCGCGCCTTCACTCATCGTCATGATGCGTACAGGCATTGTTGTCTCTTTCACAAAAGTATCCTTTATGCCTGCAGATTCTCTTTCCGGCTCCGGAGCGGTCGGTTTGTTTTGTTCGCTGTACGCGACGCGCTCATGAAAATGTCCGGCATAAATCTGGAGGAAGGATTGTATAATCTTTTCGATGTCGGCAAATGAAAGCCCTGAATTCTTCAGTTGATCTTGGTCGATTTTTACCTTGATGACATTGCGAATCAATTGTTCTGCTCTGTCGAGCTTGTCGATCCCTTCTGAACGCATTGCCGCTTCCGTCGAATCAGCCAGCATTACGATCGCGGATTCACGCGAACTGGGGAGCGGCGTCCGGTAACGGAACGCGTCTGCAGAAGGCGGCGACAATCCCTTCATTTCCGCTTCACGACAGGCTTTTCGCCAAAAATATTGCAGTACCGTCGAACCGTGATGTTCGTTTGCAATTTTTAAAAGCGGCATTGGCAATCTGTATTTGCGACCGAGCGTGAAACTGTCTTCCGGATGCCTCGTGATAATGCGTGCGCTTTCTAGTGGCGTCAACTGGTCATGAGGGTTAATTCCCGTCTGATTCTCAGTAAACATCATAGGGTTTTCCAGTTTGCCAATATCATGAAAATATGCACCGACACGGGCAATCATGGCATTGGCTCCAATGGCTTCTGCCGCCGTATCTGCCAAATTCGCGACCATCATTGAATGTTGCGAGGTGCCAGGAGCTTCCACAAAGAGACGCTTCATTAGAGGGTGTCCTGGTTGCGATAATTCGATCAGGCGCAACGGCGATACTGTATTAAAAATGAGCTCAAAGAGCGGCATGATGCCAATAGCGGCGATAACCGACAATCCTCCGGACAACGAAGCCTGAAGGACGGTCGAAGCTAAAAGCGGCGTCGAAATCTTTTGCAGGACGCTCATCAATAGTGCTGATACCGCCGTAGTCAGCGAAGTACCGACAATAATATGGGCATAATTGTCTTGTCGCCTCGATCCCTGTGTGAAGAGCGCTGCAACCATGCAGCCAATGATCCCAACTATTGGAAAAGACGGATAATACGACGCCATCGGCATGATCAGTACGATTAGAAGTGATGTCGTAAAAATCGCAGCGCGCAAACCGAAGTAAGCGGTCACAACTACGGCAGCAAAATAGACCGGAGGAGCAAGCGGAAAACTACGTGCAAGATACGCCGACATGAGTAGCGGAAGAAGCACGGTTAATGCTAAAGCGATCACGCTGCGCGAAGGCTGATCACCAAGAATAGAAATGTATCGTCTGAAGAACAAAACGGCAATGATTGTGCATAGCAACGTCAAACCGGCAATTCCTCCAAGACGTGCCCAGTCAAAAGACGCCGATTTGGTCATATTCAGATCGTTTAGCATTGACATGATCTCCGGCGTGATCACATCTCCTTGACTTAATATACGTGTGCCGCGACTGACCATCACCGGATCATTCATCACACGATCATAGGCCGCGACACGCGCTTTTTCCGTCGCTTCTTCATTGTATTCCACATTCGGCTGTAGCGTCAGGCTCAGAAGACGGCCGATCAGTTGCGCGTCATCTTTGAAAAAGGTCGCGATGTTTTGGATATGTTCGACGGAAGACACAATCTCGCGTTGCAGTGCCGCTTCATCCAATGTGTCCGAAACAATAAGGCGTGCCTCAGTCATGATCGTATTGCTGAGCGCTTGAAAACGCTCTTCACTCATACGGATGAGAAGATCGGCATCTCCGGATGGTAGAATAAGCCCTTCTTTCTGGCTCAATTGTGAAATTAGCGTCGATATTGCTAATTCAATTTCATGTTTTTCCGGTGCGCGAGCAATCGTAACTCCTTGTGACTCAGTCTCCGACGGAGCCGTAGATTCCGGATCGGGATTAACCGTCTCAAATCCATATAAATCGTTGCGACAATCGGCCGTAAGTGAGAGCAAAATGCGAATTTCATCTATGGATGCATCACTTTTTGCCTCGGATCGAATCATAACATTCGGCACCTGCGATCGCGCAACCAATGCGCGTCGCATGGTTTCGGATTTGTCCGCTATATCACGCGGTGTAGCAATGTCGTATACACTGATGTCACCGATTTGAAGGTCATATTTATGTGGCGTTGAGCCGATGAATACGGTAATGATCGTGATCACCATTAGCCCAAGCACAATAAATGCCGCCGCCACATTTTTATGCAGCAGATGCACATTCTTCTTTGCTTTTTGCTTCACGACTTTCTTCCTGTCCATCCTACTTGCCCCCATGAAGCTGATATTTACCGTTTAAGAATCTATAAAACTCATTTACACTATTTTACTGCACTATCGGCAAATACACAGTAAGCTGATTTTTCATTCGGTAGCCTTCTTATGCCCGATGACGTGTTCTTGCTGCACGTTTTTCCGCATCTTTCTCATACGCGCGGATAATCCGCTGCACCAGTGGATTGCGAACGACGTCGCGATCTGTCAGAATCACGCGCGTCACACCGTCTAGCGATTTCAAAAGATCTGCCGCCTCCGCAAGTCCGCTCATATGCCGTCTTGGAAGATCAATCTGCGTAATATCGCCGGTGACTACAGCCCGTGCGTTATAACCGATCCGCGTGAGGAACATTTTCATTTGAGAACGCGTCGTATTCTGTGCTTCATCGAGGATAATAAACGCATCATTCAACGTTCTTCCTCGCATATACGCAAGTGGTGAAATTTCGATTTCGCCGCGTTCAAGATGTCGTTGATAAACGTCAAATCCTAAAAAATCTTGCAATGCATCGTAAAGCGGACGCATATAGGGATCAACTTTGCTTTGAAGATCACCCGGTAGAAAACCTAAATTTTCACCGGCTTCAATTGCCGGACGTGTAAGAATGATTCGCGACGCCTCATGCGCTCGAAAAGCCTTGACTGCCATCGCGACGGCCAGATATGTTTTGCCCGTACCGGCTGGCCCTATAGCAAACGTAAGCTCATGTGAAGCGATCGCGTCAACATATGCTTTTTGCCCCATGGTCTTCGTCATAATCGGACGTCCTTTTGCGTTCGTAAGAAGAAGATTTGGCGTGAACTTCTCTGCTTCGGAAAGCTTACCTTCAACAGAGGCATCAATAAGATAGCGTACCAATTGCTCCGTGACGGGCGTTGAGCCTTGACAAAGCGTATGCATTTTCTTAAAAATACGAGCTGCCGTTTCGACTTTCTTACGATTCGGACCGTGTATAACCATGCCGCCGGGAGCTGAATCGCACGTCACCGACAGTGCCTGTTCCACCAGCGATGCATTGGCATTGAATGCGCCGAGCAGTGCGATACCCTCGTCCGGACTATCGAGCTCAATATAATGTTCGTAAGAAGATGGATTCATATACATCCGTTTATCTTTTCCTCTTGTCTTCCTTTGACGTTGTCCTTTTGTCTTCCCTTAATCGCTAAAACAGGTCACGTCGAGGTGTACTATTCCACCAGTGTCAATTAATTCTTATAGTAAGTGATGCAGTCTTCTTCTGCAAAGAAAATGCGGTTGTAGAAGGCATGTAGACGCCTTGTTGTGATGGATTACTCCACAGGTATCAGCAACTCCTTCTGATAGGCGATGCGGTCTTCTTCCAGAGCCGGAATGGTCACAGAAGACTCGCTTCGAATGGCAATAGCCAACGCGTCATTGCCGATTTGTTCTCTAAGATTCCCTGCTACCGTTTCAAGATACGGAACGATATACGTATCGATTTTCGACGGCGGTACAATCGCCTTAATGTCAAACGGAGATTCACGACTGTATGCGACACCGTTGATGATAATAGAGTCTTGATTCGCTCGTATTTCCGTCGTCGCGACTTTGCGCTCGCCATTGATGGAGATCGCCTGCGCTCCTAACGCTGACAGCTCATTAACAAACTGCTGGATAACGATATCCTGTATTTTGTATCCTGACATCGGCGTTAATGTTACAGATACACCCTTGTTTCGAACAGCGCGTAGTCCCGCGAAAATAGCATATTGCTCCTTCTCTTCGACAATCCTTAAGAAACTTTCGCCGCCTTTGCCGCTCGCAAGATCGTCCTCGAGTTCACGAATGTACTCATAAAGGTGTACATTCCGATTATTTAACTCCTCGTTTTTTCGTTGGTACTCAATGATCGAGTTTTGTAAATCCTGATAGCTTTTGTCACTTACCGCCGAAGCATTTAGTGTTTTCATAAGAAGTGCTGCCACAAGGCCAACAATTATTCCAACCACTAAAATGGTCGTATATCGCGTAAGTTTCGACGGATTGTTAGCACTCTTCTTTTCTTTCATTGGAAAACCTTCTTTCGGTTACGACTCATCCACAGGAATCAATAGATCCATATAGGATCGAAAGTCATGTGTTTTTGAAAAAGAGGGCAACGTCATCATCGCCTCCTCGGAAAGGGTTATACGGACACCTATTTCTTTTTGCCGCAAACGGGCGAACCAAGAGTCGCTTTCGACCGCCTTCTTCATGCTATCTGCAGGCCCGATAGCTTCAATCTCATAAGGCGGCATAAGACGCACATCGTAGCTCAAGATGGTAGGTCCTACGCATGAAATATTCGACACAGCGGTCATACGTGTACCGTTGAGTGTCATAGCACGCGCACCGGCTGCCCATAGAAGATTCATTGCATAAATAACGGTGGTATCGTGTACGACCGATTCGATCGGATCTGAGACCGGATTGTAATTTAGTTTATCATCCAGCGTCAAACGAATGCCCGTGCCGGAAACATCCGTCAACCCGGAAAGCAGAGCATATTCTTTCCAAGCAGCGTAGAGACGTTCACTGGAAGGATCATGGCTGTCAACTTGGAGTAGCGTTCGTTTGCGCGCTTCCAGCTCCTGTTGACGATTCGCTAACTGTTCGTATTTTGCTTTTTCAACAGCAAGTTCCGCGCGCAGATCCGAGATAGCGACCGCGTCGCTATCCTTTGCGCGAAATAAAGTCCTTCCCTGAACTAGGAAGTTTCCAAAAAAGAGACCGAATACCACAGATAGCAGCACCGTGATGATGGAATACCAGCGTTTGCTTACCATATTCATAGGATACCGTAAAAGATCTCCATTTGTCCTTAAATATCCATTCCTCTTTTAGCGCGTCACGCACGGATACCTGAGGCCGCATCAATCTCGTCAAGGTAGGGTTTAAAGCGATCGTCAAGCGGGCTTTCAAAGGCCATTATTTCATTGGTAATTGGATGAACAAAAGAAATAAGCGAGGCGTGAAGAAGCTGACCGGTCTCTTTTCTCCCGCCGCAACGGCCACCGTAGAGCGTGTCTCCAATTACCGGATAGCCAATGTGCGCCAGATGAACACGGATCTGGTGCGTTCTTCCCGTCACTAATGCACATCGAAGATGTGTTATCCGGCCATTTCCAGCGATATTCTCAATGCGTGTTTTTGCCGGTTTTCCGTCTTCTCGAACGACCATTTTTTTACGGTTGACATCGCTTCGAGCGATGGGCAATTCAATTACTGCGCGCGGCGCTTCAAAATCTCCCCAAACGATAGTGTCATATATGCGCTCCACCTCATGTTGACGGAAAAGACGTTGGATCGCATGGCGCACATTGTTATCGAAGACAACGATCATAACCCCGGATGTATCACGATCCAGGCGATGTACGATTCCCGGACGAACGGGATCACGATCGGCGGAAAGTTGCTTTTCATACCGATGTAAAATAGCGTTTACAAGCGTTCCTGAGGAATGACCATGCGCAGGATGAACCACCATCCCAGCCGGTTTATCAATCGCTGCAATCCAATCATCCTCATAAAGTACATTCAGAGGAATCTGCTCAGGTTGCGGATGGCAATCTTTTTGCTGCTCGGGAAGCAGACACACGATGGTTTCACCTAATGCAGGTCTGTAAGACGAAGACACTTTTTTCTTTCCTGTTTTCACTTCGCCTTCTTCGATCACACGTTTCCATCGTTCGCGTGAAAAATCAGGGAAACGATCCGCGAGCAAGCGATCTAGACGTTTTCCCTCCTCCTCGGAGGTCACTTTAAACGTGCGATTCCGATCTTTCGAAAGTTGATCCTGCGTATTATTCATCGTGATTTTTTTCTTCTCCGAGAGGCGTTCGTATCTTTCGGCAAGCCGAACACGTTATTAAGAAACGGGAGGTTTTGAATCGTGAAGACGACCAGCAAGAATGCACCGACGGTGATCAAACTATCTGCCAAGTTAAACGACGGAAAATGGTAGGATCCGAACGTGAATGAAAGAAAATCCGCAACCGCGCCGATACGGACACGATCGATCAAATTACCCGCGCTGCCGGCGATGAGCATCACCAGTACTGTCCGTGCTTTCCATCCTGTGGCAAAACGCAGACGATGTATAAGAAAAGCCATCACCAAAAAAGAAACTAACGACAATACGATTATGCCCCATGTCTTGTTTGACAATAATCCCCAAGCAGCACCGGTATTATATGAACAGGTCAAACTGAAAAATCCCGGGATAACCGTGACGCTATTGCCGGGGCCGATCAGGCGCTCCGCCAATCCTTTTGTGAGCTGATCGAGCGCGATGAGCGCTAGAATGATCAAGGTCTCCATAAAGTCAGCCTTTCTATCTCTTTATATGGCGCGTTCCATGTCCCCGACATCGTGCCTTGGACGTCGCTGCCATACCATACCATCGTATCTAGTCCTCCGATACCGAGCACCGGCACGGTATCAAACACACTTCTAAGAGCAGAGGTGTATTGCGCGTCACGCACTTCCGGAGATTCTTCGTCAGAAATAACGGGACACGCAGGTAAAGATTCAAGAGTCGCGATCAAAGAAGCGTCCGCATACTCGCGCCACGACCAAAGACCTGCTCCATCAAGGCCGTCAAGCCATTCTACCGGATCTAAAGCACACAGTGCGACATCGGTGAGAATAGCTCCATCGTAGTCGTCTTCACGCAATTTTTCGAACCAGTCCGCCGCCGCAACCACTTCAATTTCTAACTGCATATTTTGCAAGAGAAAAATCGGTTCGAGCCTATTGAAAAGACGAGCAGGCAAGAACCCTTCAGGCACTAATAATACAAAAGGCGACGAGCTGCCAGTCCTCTCCAACGCCGTTAACGATACGGTTGGGTCAAACCTAGAGTGCACTTCAATTGAGCCAAAAAGACGCCAATCACCTTTAAGGATCGGAAACCTTGCACTTTCGTGGGGAGCTGCCAATTCATTCACTGTAATGGGATGTTCACCTAAAGCTATTCTGAAACGGTCTCTTGCTTCGATGGCAGAATCTTTCTGTCCCGAAAAATAGAGTGCGAAATGCCCGGGTGCTTCGAATCGCTGTTTTCGGATGCGGCTTCTGCTTGAATAAAGCGGCGCTGTTGTTTCATCCATGAAGAGAAGATCGATGTCCCCTTCATCGAAGGCGCGCACCGCATCCAACAAGCGGTCATACGGCAGAACCTCAATCGTGGAAATACCCTTCCCTGACGACACGCGATGAAGCGAATAATATCCGTGAAATCCGCCAGGAGTAATCTTCCATTCACCGCTTCCTGGAATAACAAGTGACGTCGTATTTCTCACGAACGATGCCGGAATCACCGGAAATGTCAAATACTGAGCGGCATTTTGGTCAGGCACATGAAATCCAAGGTAAAGAACACCCTCTTCAATGGACACAGAGTCAATGTTGTCAAGAGCCCGCATCCGGTATTGATAAAGCGTTGAGTATTCCGCAGGATCAAATCCGCCTTCTTGGGGAAAAGTCAATATCCTTTGACCATCTAAGGCATCAGTAAAAGTCGTTTTCGCAACAATGTCACGAAGAGTTGTCGTCATTCCGGAAATAGGATCCGGTGAGTCTTCTTGATCATGCTCTGCGTCACCATTTTCCGCTGTTCCATTTTCCGTATCACTCGAATCATCCGTCCCCTGTTCAGGATCATCCGTTTCTTGCGGTTGCTTTTCCGTCGGTTCCGGATCTTGTGGCAACGTTTTAATAGGCTCACTTTCTGATTCAGACGGCTGAACGATTTCATCAGAAAAGAGAGAGGCAGGCGATTCGAGTGCACGCGGCACATCTCCAGTAACTTGACGAATAACTTCATTCAAGCACGCTCGTGCATCTTCTACACGCACCGGATTACCATCATGAAAAACGGCTTGATCGCGAATTTTGATACGCAGCATGTCATATGATGCATTAAAATCAGCCGACTCCGCCAGAACAAGTTCCATCCGGCCATCTTCGTCCATACGCATCAATGGCTCATACACCAATGAAAAGACAGCCTGAGTATCCGTATGCTTAGGCGTCAAGGGATTCATATCTCGCTCCGGATGAGCCGCAATACGTAACGTCAAAGCGCTGTCGTTCGGAAGACGCGGACTCGGAAGAGTCGCTAATGTATCGACAGGAACTGAAGGCAAAGAGGGCTCTGTCATCACATTTTGGTCGGGTGTGCTGTCCGTACATCCCGTCAAAAAAATCAAAATAGAACACGTCAAAAGAAGCGATGCGACGCGTGTCTGAAAGAGCCGTTTCGCGCTAAAAAAAGGCGTTCTTTCGACTTCATGAATTTTCATTCTGTTCGACGTGTGATTAATACTCAATTTTTTCTCCTGATACACGTTCTCAAAGGACTTACACCACAAAAATACCGTGTACCGTGTATTGTATCAAATCCTTCGGCGCTTGACACTTCAGCCTTCTGAAGCTATCATCACAAGGTGATCGGGGTGTAGCTCAGGTGGCTAGAGTGCTTGCTTGGGGTGCAAGAGGTCGCAAGTTCAAGTCTTGTCACTCCGACCATAATAAAACCGCTGGTACAACAATCTTCCAGCGGTTTTTGTTTGCATCATTTTTGTTTGATTCTCATTTTTGCACCAGCAGAATATACAATCGTTTGAGTAATAATGCTCTAACGGTCCTTGTTTCAAAAATCACAGCCCCTGCCACTTGGCGATGACAGGGGCTGCTCTTTGTTTAAATAAAGAATGAAGGCGTATTCTTAAAAAGAATTACTTCGTTTTCTCAGGGAAAAATTTGTCAAGCGTCTCCTTTGACGTAGGCTTTGATGCGTATGTTCCAATAAGTGTTGCAATGACACATGCAATAACACCAAACATAATGGGAGCCATACCGAACGGTGACCATTTTGTCGCCGAAACAGCAAGGAATACGGCGGCACCGCAACCCATTCCCATACAAACGCCGAGGGCGTTCAGGCGCTTCCAATACAGACCTCCATAGAAAACCAATGCAAACGATACGCCTAAAATACCCCATGCAGGATACATGAGTGTCGCAAGCATTACAGGCGGCCTGAGACCCCAGATCACAGAGATAACACCGATCACAACTACCGTGATTCTAGCAACAAGCACTCTCTGCTTTTCGGTGATATTCATCTTGAACACTTTTACCATAATGTCGTTTTCAACAGTAGATGCACACATCAGTAATAAACCGTCCATAGTCGACATCATCGCTGCGGCAATCGCAGCAAGGACTGCGCCGCCAAGAAACTGAGGCAACAGTTTATCGATCATGTTGAATACGTTGTGGTCAGGAGACTCTAAATTCGGGAAGATGACTCTTCCGCAGAGTCCGATCACCACGATAGCTAACTCAATAGTGCACACAATCGCCATAACGATGAGATATCCGCGTTTTTGCTCTTTGGGAGATTTCAGAGAATAAAAACCTTTAATATAGTTCGGAGCACCGAGCGCGCCGAAGAAATTATTCATAAGAACACCGATAAGAGCAATAGGCGTCAAGGCGGAGCCTACGGTCGGCCATGATGTCGCTCCCGCCGGATTGACAGCGGCATATTGGGCTCCGAGATTTCCCCCGATGGCAGAAAGACCGGTGACAAGAAGGACAAAAATACCCACAAGAACCAATCCGCCCTGAACAGCGTCAGTATAAACAACAGCGTAATAGCCTCCGAACGCCACATATACGAATACGATGACTCCAAATACGATAACCGACAAGTCGTAACTAATGCCGGTAACCATGTTTAGGAGAATACCAGCAGCTTTGAATTGTGAAACCATCAGCGGAACGGTGAAAACCAACAGGATTATTCCGGAAATCAAGCGTGCCGCTTTGCTTTCAAAACGGGCTTCAAGAAAATCCGGCACCGTCAAAAGATCCAATTTTTTCGAAATCCGCATGACTTTACCCGAGAGAAACCTCCAACAGATAAACGTTGCTATAGTCACCGCACATCCGGCGTAAATAAACCAAAATCCGTAGCTCCATGCCTGCCCTGTCCAGCCAACTAGAGCGCCGGCGCTGACAAGACTTGACATATAAACGAGAGCGACTAGTACACCTCCGAGTTTTCTTCCGGCTACATAGTAGTCTTCAACGGTCTTTGATTTTTTATTAGAAATAACACCGATGATAAACATTCCTACAAAGTAGACCATTAGAATAATAAAAATAGTCCATTTCATAACCGTTCATCCCTCCTCTACTCACCATCTCCATAAGGATCCTCGGTGATTTTATCCTTGCTCAACCACGTAAGAACCCAAACGATAGCTTGAATTGCCAACGCAATCCAGAATCCAGTAAACATAGTACGAACACCTCCTCGTATATTAATGTCCATCAAGATCGCAAAATCTTGATGTCATTTCCCTAATCATTCTGAAACCATGTTTAGGAATTAAACTCGTATTGTTGCGAAAACCGTACCCCTTTCTCAATATTATGTCTTGGCAGAAAGACAAATGCCTCAACCTTATGTGATAAACAGGAGTTGAATAAGCCGTATGGGAAATTAGTACCGTATTCTAGCAGTTCAAAAGTCCCATCGCTGCATGTGGATAACCTCTCTGCTACTTCTAAAAAAGTAGCGAACACCATACATTAAATTGTAGCTTCATTAATTAATACAAAAAAGAGGTCAAATAAAGTTATAGTGCGCTCACATTACCATGTGTCTAAAGAAAAAGCAACTATATTTTGTGTTTTTATGCATATTATTTGGGTAGAGTTGAAAATCTTATATTCGCCAATAGCCGTCTTTATTCCACGCTCTTCTTCTGTTTATTTTCTTCTCAGTAAAGAGCGATTAAGTAGACTCTTTCTCAATCATTTCATATGGTGACAATTTGTTGATGCTGTTTTTCTAGAGTGTCAACTCACTGCCGGATGACAGGTAATCAATTTGATCACCCATAATGGATCTCAGTCTTCTATACGGTTCTAGACCTGTGCAATGGCAAGTATAGAATTTTGCTTTCGTGTCCATAAGGTATTCGGCGATTTCATCTATCGTTTCAGGATCTTCGTTGCCGCTAGAACGACTGGAGAGATGAAATCCGCCTACCACATAATTCGGCGTGATCCCTTTTAGAGAGTAAAAATGCTCTAGAATATTAACAATGCCTTTGTGAGCGCAACCGACCAGCAACAGGGTCTTCCCGTCCTCCTCGATCACGAGGTTCTGCTCATGTGCGAAAGTATCGTTTGCGATTTGTCCTTCATGCTCAACGAATAATCCTTTATTAGATTTCGGACGTGGCACTTTTTCAACAACATTCGAAAAAACTTGAATGTTGTCGTTAATATCAAAGTGGTCTGACGTGAATATTATTCGTTTGTTTGTTTTCAGCTTCTGATCAAGACCTATGTAATCTAACGATTTATTAGCGCGTGCCGAATAGTATTTTTCGAAAGCGAGTCGATGTACATATACATTGGCCTTCGCGTTCTCTTCTAAAAAAACTTTAAGTCCTCCACCATGGTCGTAATGACCATGAGAAATAATAAGAAAATCAACATCAGTAATATTCACATTGAGTTTTTTAGCGTTTTGGAAAGATAAAGCGCTCTCCCCTACATCGAATAATATGTTGTATTTATCCGATTTAATAAAAAGACTAAGACCGTGCTCACAGCCTAAATCACTCGATATTGATGTGTTTTCAACTAAAACTGTAATCAACATATATTTGGCCGATATCCTTTTCATAATACTTTACATTAAAAAGTCAAAACAAAAAATCAAAAGATTTTTCCAAAAAAGGACCGATCAAGTCCCCATCTACAAGACTCTTGATACCGGCACAAAGAAATAAAAGAAAAGGAGTTAAAAGAGAAGACGCTCAACATACCTCAAATTAATTGTTTCAAGAATATCATCCGACAATTGTGAATTTCACAGAGGATAACTTTGAAAATTGAATTCATCACTAAAAAACATCAATAAAAAACACAGAAAAAACACAATCCCAGAACATAAAAAACAAATCGACTTCCTATACTGAATTTACAGGGTCAGCTCTGGATAAAAAGGCAAGGGAGCTTAATCAATTCAAAGTTCCAATTTCTGAAGTAACAAAATACTTCTCTAGGCTCTTTTCAGAACCATGACTGAAAAAGCGGTTGGTTACACCAACCCGAAGAGGATAAGAACTTCTTTCCCTTTCTAATAATAATATGGGTGAGGTATTGAAATGAAAAAGAAATCAGCTTTAGTATTCTTAACGGCACTCGTTTTGTTCTTAACCTTTACTTTCTTCCCCGTGAAAACCGAAGCGCTCTCACGGCGAGGTAACGACGAGGCAACCAAAACTAAGACAGCAAGAGCACGCATGAGCCAGATCGGACAAAGTGACGACGATTCGACCGCTAATGTAAAAAGTGAAGTGCGTGCTAGAAAAAGATTCTCCAACTTGATAAGAACGACCACTGCGAGCACCACATGCGCTAGGATGGGATACGCCGGATCCAAGGATGATTTAGACAGAGGCGTACGCAACTGCCCTAACGGTAAACAAGATCCGGAATTCTGTGTGCCTGCGCCTGATGGTTCCGGCAATCAGAACAGGTATCAAGAGAATAATCGTTTCGACGGTTCCGGAAATCCGAACGCAGGGCAAAAAAATAGAGCCAATGATGGTTCCGGCAATCAGAACGGAAAACAGGAAAACAGACGTTTTGACGGCTCCGGGAATCCGGATGCAGGACAAGCAGATAGATCCTGTGACGGTTCCAAATGTCTGAACCCGGACTGCACTGCTACTCCAAAAAGAGACGGAACAGGAAATCGTAACCGCGGAAACTCCACAAATTAAGCGACTATAATAGTCTAATGTAGAGGGGCATAGATAATTCTATGCCCTTGTTATTCGCGGAGGTAGATATGACCAAATTACTCATCGCAGAAGACAACGAACAGATTACTGAAGTCGTACGCACTTTTGCAGAAAAGGAAGGAATGGCCGTTGATGTCGCCCATGACGGTCAACAAGCCTTAGACCTTTTTTATAAAAATGATTACGACTTAATCCTCTTAGACATCATGATGCCCAAGCTGGACGGATATCAGGTAATAAAAAGAATCAGGCAAGAATCGCTCGTACCGGTTATCTTCTTGACGGCTAAGGGTGAGGACTATGAGCGGATCATGGGCTTAGATTACGGAGCCGATGATTATATTGTTAAGCCCTTTTCTTTAGGTGAATTAATGGCACGGATAAGAGCTGTCTTGCGACGTATGCCAGGATCAACTGCAGAGACAGAAGTGAAAATTGAGTTGGAGAATCTGGTACTTGACTTGGACGCTTACACCTGTACGATCAATGACGAACCTGTCCCGCTGACTGTCAAAGAATTCTCCATCCTCTACCTTATGGCAACACATGTGGGCAAAGTTTTTACACGAGACGCTATTTTAGACAGAGTTTGGGGTGACGATTATTATGGGGATGCTCGTACCGTTGATTCACATATAACAAGGTTACGGAGCAAACTTCCCGAGAAAAGTCTTAGACAATGGGACATTGTTACGATCAGAGGCATCGGCTACAAATTGGAAAGAAACAGCGCAAGATGAAGTCGCGAATTCTAAAAAAAGTTCTGATCTATTTCTTACTTATACTTCTTCTGTTTGCTCTTTTAATAGGGCTTCTTTTCTTCCGTTTAGGACAAAAAAGCATCAATGAAGCTTCGCTGAAAATGGCAGAGAGCAGGGCAAAAAACATTGCTGCTTCTCTGACATCTTTTCTTTATAGTGATCCCTTTATAGATCTTGCTCCGAATAATGATAACGAAACAGAATCAGGAAATGTAGGGCAGGATTCGAGTCAAGGAAATAAAGGATCAAATTCAAGTCGAGGAAATAAGGGTTCTGATACAGAACAGAGCAAAGGGCAAGGCAAGGGCAGTCTGCCGGATACTCAGGGAGAGAGCAATCGACCGGATTCTCAGGGAGAAAGTAACCGACAGAATCCTCAGGAAGATAGTAACCGATCGGATTCTCAAGGAAAAAGCAATCGACCGAACTCTCAAGTTGAGAGCAATCGACAATACCAAAAGCCTCAAGGCCAAGGTCATCGTTTTATCGCTTGGATGAACACTCTCTTGTCAACGAACATACAGATCGTAGTCGATACTGATGATAAAGCGTTTCCGATGAACATCGAGACAATTTTAAAAAGCGAACTGCCTGAAGAAGAACAAGACATGATCGACAAAGCTCTGCAAGGTGAGTCTGTTTCCCTACTTAAAGGCATAATAGTCCGCGAAGATGCGTTAATTCTGGCGGCAACGCCTCTATACGATGCGGATGGTTATATTACGGCATGTTTGCTATTAAAAGAAAATACCACTGTCCCCTCAGTTTTACGAGCTGAAGCACAGCGCCTTTTCCTCATCTCTATCGGAATAGCCGCCCTTTTTGTATTTGTATTAGCGATCTTCTTAACACACAGATTGCTTAGACCTTTACGCAGAATTCAACTTGTGACACAAGAACTCAGTGCCGGCAATTACAATGTGCGAACAGAAATTTTCCAACGCGATGAACTGGGTGATTTGGCTAAAGATGTAGACGTACTGGCACTTAGGCTTGAAGAAGCTAAAAAGGAATCTGCCTACCTTGATCGATTGCGCGATGACTTTATATCGAGCATGTCTCACGAACTAAAAACGCCCGTAACTGTGATTAAATCTTCGACAGAGGCTTTGCAACAAGGATTGATCGCCGAAGAGACGAGGCAAAGCTATTACGATGTTCTGTATCAAGAAATCAGTTTGTTGGAAAGACTTATCCAAGATTTAACAGATTTGAATGTTCTACGCAATGAGAAGTATCCCCTACAACAGGAAGAACTTAATGTATTCGATGTCCTAAGAGACGCTGTTCGCTCACAAAGACTTCTTGCTCGTGAAAAAGATATTACTCTAGAAGACAAGATTGCGGAAGAAACGTTATATTTTCAAGGTGATTACGCTCGGATAAGACAGATGTTTGTAATTGTGATAAATAACGCAATTAAATACTCCGTGCCCGGCAGTCAAGTTCGGATTGACTTTTCCGGATCTGATAAAGTTTTGAGCATAATGAATTGGGGAAAAGAACTCAGACCGGAGAGTCTTTCTCGGATTTTTGAGCCGTTCTACCGAGATAAAAATACGAAAGAAAAGGGCGTCGGCTTGGGATTGTCAATTGCCAAAGAAATTGCCGATAGACACGGTCTTAAAATAGATGTAAGCTCCGGCGCCGGAGAAACGATTTTTTCTTTCCATTTCTAGGGTTTACGGCAACAATCAAAATAGAACAGAAGAGGATTTTGAGAAGTTTGCGAGGTGACATTTTATGAAAACAATACATTTTTTTAGTCTCTTGTTAGTTATCGTGATGGTCATTGGCTTTGCCCTATTCGGCTGCAATAAATCACCTAGTCCATCCAGTCCGCCTAGCTCATCTGAACTGCCTTTCGAAGCTCTTTACCTTGGCAACAATTTATTCGTCATCACGAAAACCTCTGAGGAAACTTCTGTAAACCTTCATCTGCCTCTAGTTGCACACTTTGATAGCCAACAAGAGATTCAAGTCGGAGATGCCGTGGCCTTAGCCTTTGATGAAATAATGGAATCTTTTCCGGCACAAGCAAAAATTACTGCGTCGGAAAAACTGCCGCAAGAAACCAAAGCTTATACGGCATCCTTTAATTTAGCCTATCAGCTGCTTCAGATTCGTCCTGACAAAACCCATCTTATAGACGTGAGAACTATAGATGAGTTCGAGTCGGGTCATGTGCCGGATAGCATCAACATCCCCGTCGATCAAATCAACGATATTGTAGATAGCATACCGGATCTCGACAGCACTCTCTTAATCTACTGCCGTAGCGGTCGCCGCACCGTTACCGCTGCACGAGCACTCATAGATTTAGGATACAAGGTCATTTTCGACTTAGGCGGAATCTCTAACTATGAAGGCGACTTAGAAAAAGGTAGATAGAATTAGTATTTATACAGAAAATTTATGTAAGGAAGAAGCGGAATCATGCTCATCGTTTAAAGAATACCCTTGGGCAAGAGCATTCTATTAACTGGAAAATGAAAAATCATTACTAAAACTAAAAGGCTTCTTAATTTAGAAAGAATTGTCATTCTATTGTAACGTATTACATCGTAATCCCTTAATATAAGTAGTTTCAGCACATCATCGTATACGATAGAATCTATATAAGTGTGTCATTAATTATCTTCTGCTTTTTGATGTACGCCGGCATATTACAGGAACAGGATAACCTATCCTCTTTCGTATTTACGCTAGTTATAGGACTGAATCGAGAATAATTTGGAATGAAGTATCGTATATCTATGCTTTGTTTAGCATTCGTTATCTTCGGATGCGTCCTAGCGGGCGGGTGCATAGACCTGACCGTTGTTCCATCATCTCCTTTAACCGATCCTTCACCGACGGCATCAACAAAAAATTCGATACTACATTTACCCAAGATAACTATATATGAGCCCATGACAACCACTAGAACTGAAGAGACAACAACCACGCAGATGATAACATCAAGTAAAACAACGACGATACCGCCAACGACAACAAGGACAACCACGATAACAACCACACCACCAACAACCACACCACCAACAACCACACCACCAACAACAACTACTACTACAACAACGACTACGACTACAACGACAACTAAGACGACGACAACAACATCAACTACAAAAGAGACGACAACGACAACACCTAAAACAACAACAACGATCAAGACCCCCCCGGGGGGCTATGTGCAAAGCTATGAGGATGAAGTACTTGTCATATTAAACAAAGCGCGTGTGGAAAAAGGATTGCATCCACTAGTCATGAATGAATCTTTGCGAGCATCAGCGCGTGTGCGAGCCGTAGAGATTATCGAATTATTTGACCACAAGCGGCCTGACGGCAGTTCCGCAACGACCGTCGTTGCCATACCATGGTCTTATTTCGGTGAGAACATTGCTGCCGGCCACCCTAATCCAATAAGTGTCTATAACGCTTGGAATAAATCGGCGGGTCATCATAGGAATATGTTCTACGAGAATTTCCGCAAAATTGGAATAGGCTGTTATCGAATCAATAATCTTCACTATTGGGTA
>JAAZJH010000013.1 GCA_012800435.1 Clostridiaceae bacterium
GCCAGAGCGAAAGCCCGCGATGTTGTTGCCAAACTACGCGAGATGAAGCTACAAGCAGCTGCGAAGAAGGTGGAAGACTCGGTCGACGAGACGTTGGAATATATGGCCTTTCCCCGCGAACATTGGCTCAAGATCCGCAGTAACAATGCGATTGAGCGATTGAACCGGGAGATTCGCCGCCGCACACGCGTCGTGGGAGCTTTCCCTGACGGTCATTCGGCGCTCATGCTTGTGTGCGCCCGATTACGGTACATGGAAAACTCGATGTGGGGCTCGAAATTATACATGAACATGAAACATTTGGAGACACACGAACAAGAGATAAAAGAAGAGAGGGGAGCCTAACATCGCGCCGCGTTTTTAGAACCTCCCCCGGGGGAGGTACTAAAAACATTACCAAGTAAGACAAATGTGCGAAAGATCCTTGACAGTACCAAGGGATCTTCATTGAAGATGTTTATAACTCAAAAGTTTTCGGCAGAATGACGGAAATTCCCCGTAAAAAATCATTCCTGCCGATGAGCCGGCATGCTGTGTTATTACCAGTGGGACTCCTGCTCTGTTTGGGCAAGCACAATTTTTCTGACATGGGGAAGACAAGGTAGGAGTTGAGAAAAAACATTCTGGCAACAAAATCGATTCAATATCATTTTGTTAATCTCTATTGTTATCGGCCGTGTGGTCGGTTTGATTTTGGCGAAAAGGCTGCCGTCTTAAGACCATTGGGAACGATCCTGATTGATCTTGATGCTTTGATCGCATACTGCGTTATTTTCCTGTCATTATTTGCGTTTATCGCTGACGGAACATTGGGGGTCAAAAGATTTTGGAAGGGAATGTTTTCTACAGTTATTACTGCCTTCGGCACGCAAAGCAGTATTGCGACTCTGTCGGTAAACTTGGCTGGAGCTGAGAAGAAATGTAACGTACTCCGATCGAAATCAACCAACAGAATATACTGGACTCTCTCAAGATAATTTTCTTTTGATCTGCTCTTGCCAATTTTTCAGATAATTTAGAAAGACTGCTCTTTAGCATGAGATATGGTCATTTTTTTAGATAATTTAGAAAAGGCGTCATTACCGATTTTGTGGTGTGTTCATTTTTTCAATTAATGTCGAAAAACAATCTTTTTTTCACCTAATCGCGGTCAATTGTTCGAATTTTTTAGAAAAAGTGTCTTTTTCTACTAGAGGTGTATTTTTATTTTCAAATAAAGTCGAATAATTGACCATGTGGATCGGAGACAACACCGGGAGTACTAGATCTTTTCCTCATGTGGAGAAAAAGTGAAGTAGAAAGAACTTCTGTGGCCTTATTAGGAGTTCTTGGGTAGAATGATCATTTGAAATGTATTGGAACAACTGAGAGCAGGATTAAGATGTGGATTAGGATATGAGAATCAACAGTCGCGCGTAATGACAAGGAGAAGAAAAAAGATGGCGTTGCAGCATCTAGGTGGCCACAATGAAAGTAACTTATAAGTAGAATGCAGTTTGTTCTCATAAAGAGTTGTTGTGAAGAGGAGTTTGAAAGATATCAAAATGTGTCATCAGGAACATCAAGACATCGACATAAAAGTGAATGACTCGATAAGAAAAAGGTCGACTCGCAATATTGCTCGTGTAGCGCTCATGGGCGTTGTGATATTAGTATGTAGTTTTATCCGTATACCGGTCGGACCGGTTCCCATTACGCTGCAAACATTTGGCGTATTGCTTGCCGGTCTTCTTTTGGATCCTGCGGAAGCTTTTTTTTCTGTACTGCTCCATCTCGTTATGAAGATCGTCTTGGGAGGATGGGTTGTTGTGATCTCTCCCAGTTTCGGTTTTATTCTCGCATTTGTCGTGGTAGCGCCATTGTTGTCGTTTTTGACAGTGCGCACGCAAGGAAAACTGTGGCCAATGATGATCCACATTTTGCTTGCCTCTGTACTTATTTATGCCGGGGGACTTTTTTATATGATGGGGATATTGCGGCTTTATACGGGAGAAGCCCAATCATTTTCGCATGTGTTTACGTACGCAGTGTTGATCTTTATTCCGGGCGACATCGCCAAAGCCGCCTTGGCGTGTCTTATCGGATACAGATTGTATCCGCGCTTTTCTGATGCTTCTGCTGCTCAGAGAAACTCCGAGCAGCAGAGAGATTAATTTTGATTTTCGTCTTAGCGAATGTCTTTCTCACCGGAAAGAATACCGAGCATGACGTTTTCAGGTGTCAGCGGCAACCGATAGAAATTGATTCCTAGGGCGTCATAGACCGCGTTTCCAATCGCTGAAGGCACTGAAATCATCGTGTGCTCCGCGATGCCGCGTGCGCCATAGGGACCGTTGTACTGTTTGTTCTCAATGTAGATCGGAACAATTTCGTCCGGCATATCTTTCATGGTCGGAATCTTGTTATCGGTGAAGGAGGGGTTCAGCAGGACATTTTCGTCACTGAACTTGTAGCCTTCAAGAATCGCAGATCCGATGCCTTGCACGATGCCGCCACAGACTTGGCCATAGACGAATTTTTCGTTGATAACTTGACCAATGTCAAATGCTGACGCGATCTTCTTCACATGGATGTCGCCCGATTCAATATCGACTTCGATATCGACAGCGTGACAGCCGAACGTCCATGCCGCAGCAGGGTGGCCTTGTCCTGTTTGCGGATGTAGATTCGTCAATCCGTCCGCCATACAAACACCGTGTGAAATCAAAGGTCCGCCGATGCCGGAACCGTCAGGGAACATATAGCCGAGCGCGAGATCCTTGTATGCGATCCGCTGTTCAGGGCGATGCAGACTGTAAATATAGCCGTCCTTGTGACCGAGGAATTCAGGAGCGCTGTGAAGTACGGCGGCAGCAAGCTTTTTCATCTGTTTGACCATGTTGCGCGCAGCACGGATGGTCGCATTTCCAGCCATCCACGTAAGCTTGGAAGCCACGGTGTTCCAATCGTAAGGATTCGTGTCGGTATCGATGACACGGCGGCATTCCACCATTTCAATGGGAACGTTCAGTTCCTCTGCAGCGATCTGTGCCATCGCGGTGACAGCGCCCTGACCGTAGTCAACGCCGCCCATCATCATCTTGACGTGGCCATCGCCGCACATTTGCATGATGACTGAAGACGAAGTGTTCGCCGGCATAGCCGGAGCCTTCTGAATCATAGCAAATCCTTTGCCGCTCACTTTGCCGGTCTTCCATTCACGCTCGCGTTCTTCTTCCGTTTTACGACCTGTCCAGCCTATTTCCTTTGCGGCGGCTTTCAGGCAATCGATCGGACTTCCGGTGCTTTCAGTCACCAGTTCGCCTGTGATCGTACGTGATCCGGGACGCAGCATGTTCATCATGCGGAAATCGTAAGGATCAATGCCGAGTTTTTGGGAAAGGACGTCCATTTGACGCTCAATCGTCCAGAGAGTCTCAAGGTGACCGAATCCGCGGTATGCTGTGCTGAATACTTTATTTGTATAGATCGTATTCGACGTGATGGCTGCATTTGGCACATCGTAAGGGCCAAGTCCACCGTAGACTGCCGTCTTTCCGACGTTGACACCGTAGTCCGCATAGGCGCCGCTGTCCCAGTCATAGACGATTTCCATTGCCGTAAGTTTGCCGTCTTTCTTCACGCCGGTCTTGATGCGACCGCGCATGCCGGCACGTGTCGGCATGTAGTTAAATTCCTCTTCACGACTCATCTTCAATTTCACCGGCAAACCGCCCGATGCTTTCGACAGAAGCGCTGTTAGAGGTTCAAGGTGAATACCGGCCTTGCCGCCAAAACCGCCGCCGACATAGGGAATCACGACCTGAATGTCGGATTCGTTAATTCCGAAGCTCGCCGCCATCATCTGGCGAAGTGCAAACGGTGACTGTGCCGAAGACCAGATTTTGATCTTATTGGAGAAGGGATCCGCCTGAACGATGCAGTTATGAACTTCAAGCGGGACGTGTGCGACCGCCGGTAGTGAAAATTCATTCTCGATGACCACATCGGCTTCTTCAAACCCTTTATCAATATCACCTCGGCGGCTCTTGTTCAGGGAAGCGATGTTTGTGTCAGCTTGCGGGAAGAAGACGCCTTCCGTGTGGGCGATTTCACCAATGTTCGGATGTACTAGCGTTTCGTTTTTTAACGCTTGGTCGAGATTGTATACCGGCTCAAGCAACTCATACTCGACGTCGATGAGCGTGATCGCTTTCTCCGCGATTTCTTCCGTTGTGGCTGCGACAGCGGCGACGACTTCGCCTTGATAACGCGCTTCGCCGCGCGCGAAGACATATTTATCCTGCATATAAAGACCGACGAAGATGTCGGTGTCTTCGCCACAAAGAACGGCTTTTACACCGGGAAGCGCCAGCGCCTTCGATTTGTCAATCGACACAATCTTAGCGCGCGCATAAGGTGAGTGTAGGCATTTGGCGTACAGCATGCCAGGAAATTCTAGATCATACGTATAACGAGCCTGACCCGTCACTTTTTCCGTTGCGTCGGCGCGTGAATAGCCCTTACCGACATGGCGGTAGGGGGACTCATAATCTAGATGTTGCTTATAGGAAAACTGCTCCATTTCTTTTTTATAATCTGGCTGACTCATGAGCGCTTCAACTCCTCTCTTTCCCGTTTCGCCGCTTTTTTAACAGCGTCAAAAATCTGGCGGTAGCCGGTGCAACGGCAGAGGTTGCCGCTCATGGCTTCCTTAATATCGTCATCGGTTGGATCCGGATTGCGGTCGAGCAACGCGCGTGCCGACATGAGCATGCCGGGCGTGCAGAAGCCGCACTGCAACGCGTCAAGTTCAATGAACTCCTGCTGAAGAATGGAGAGTTCACCATTCTTGGCGAGACCTTCAACCGTCGTTATTTCGCTGCCCTCTGCTTCAATGGCCAGCACAAGGCAGGATGTTACAGGTCGTCCGTTCATAATTACCGTACACGCTCCACATTCGCCTTCACCGCAAGCTTCCTTCGTGCCAAAGAGTTTCAAACGGTCGCGCAGGAAATGAAGGAGCAACATTGTCGGATCAATATCCTCGACGACAAATTGTCCGTTGACGCGGCACGTCAATCTGACACGCCGTTCCATCGATTCTGCATGGGCCGTCGTCATGGCGCATGCTTTGTTTTCAGCTTTTTGAGCCATGTTATACCTCCTTGCCAGTTAGCTGTCCAAGACAGCGCTTAAGAAGTATCCCCGCCATGTGGGAACGATACTCCTTGGAAGCACGTACATCCGTAATGGGTTTGATGTGCTTTTTGATTTCTTCAGACGCCCAAAGAATGGATTCTTCCGATAGGCCTTTGGCGTTCAGTTGATCGGAAAGATCGGTGAGAAGAAGCGGTGTGATCGCGACAGCGTTGATCGCGATGGCCACTTTACCGTCGCCATTCAGGCGGCAGGCGACACCGACTGTCGAAAGATCGTGCCCGCGAAGACGTGTTTGACGAAGATAAATGCTGTTGTCCTGCTTCCCGGGGTCGGGCAGGAAGACGGAGACCACAAGTTCATCTTTGTTGAGCAGTGTCTTCTTGACGCCCGTGAAGAATGTGCGGAGCGGGACGCTGCGCTCGCCCTTGGCGCTCGCGATTTTGACGGTAGCGTCATAAATCAACAATGACGGCGGAAGATCCGCTCCCGGTGAAGCGTTACAAATATTGCCCACTAGGGTGGCGCGGTTGCGAAGTTGTTCGGTCGCCAAAACAGATGCGGCCTCGCAAAGCGCCCTATACTTGGATTGGACAACATCGCTTTCCACCAGCTCGTTAACAGTGACATTGGCGCCGATTTCAAGACCTTCTCCCTCTGTGAACTTAAACACATCAAGATCCGGAATACTCTTGACATCCAAGATATATTTGGCATCGATCATGTTTTTATTCAGCATGATGATCAGGTCTGTTCCGCCGGCCAAAATGTACGTTTGCTCATGTTCCGCCAGGAATGTGAGCGCTTCGTCAAGCACAAGCGGTTTGATATACTCAAATTGACTTAGCACAGAAACCTCCTTCTTTGTGCAGTATTGCGCTGCGGCCTGTAAGTCACAGATTGCTCCAAAGTTTTAGGCAAATTGACCGAACCGGTCACCACGGTGCCTGTTTTCAGCAATTTCACCAAAGCAATCTTCATGTATAACGTCAATTTTAACACGTTTGTGTCATTGTCACGTTGTTTTACGTTACAAAATATACACAATACGTTTAACGTTATTTATAAAATAATACAAAAATTACAATCATATCTCAACACTACAAGCGCCGAAATCGATTCATTTGTCAGGGTCATTCTAATTGTAACGCGCTAATGCTGAAAGTTTGTATCATGTTATCGACGACTTGATCGTTACCGTCTTTCAACAGCTTTTTCCCCAATTTGCCCCTTTATGAGTAATCGAATCATGTTGGAATCTGCCTTCATATTGTCCTGCTTATCATGAACATCAACGTCGGAAATGTTAAAGTTAGAGTGTATTGTCGGAACAAAATTCCATTGTCAACGTTATTTTTATTATACAGGATTAGTGTACAGAAAGAGAGATAAATGACATTTAGAGCATTTAGTACGTTTTGATGAGTTTTAGAATAAAAAAAAGCAGCAACGTTGTTGTAAATACACATGTATTTATGGTATAATGAATAAAATGCTGGCAACTACAACTAATTCAATTCAGCTCGTTTTTGTATAAAATCATAGTAAGGAGTGGTGTAATGACGGTAGACAATCGTTTCGACATTCAGCTAGGCGACATTCTTTCGATTCCTATGATGCAGGGCGCAGAAGTCTTGGCGGGGGAGAGAGGTCTTCGTAACAGCATCGTATCCGTCAATGTCATTGAAGTCCCGGACATTGTAGACTGGGTTCGCCCGGGCGAGTTTCTTCTAACGACGGCATATACGTTTAGTGATGATATCGGCGCGCTGGAGCGCATGATTCCTGAATTGAAAAATAAAAAAGTATGCGGCATCGGAATTAAGACGCATCGTTACATCACAGAAGTTCCGGAACGTGTGCTCAATATCGCAAATGACATCGATTTTCCTATCATCAGTATTCCTGTGGACGTTCCGTACGGCGATCTCATTAAGGCGATTTTTAATAAGATCATCGGCGAGCAGACGCGTACGTTGAAACAAATTTTTGACTTTAACAACCGTGTGCGAGATATTATGCTTCGTCATGGCGGGATGAAGGCGATCGCCGAACAGATTTACCAAATCAGCCGATCTCCTGTGGTCATCTGTGATGAAGTGTTCCGTGACTCCTATTTCTATTGTCCCGACCCAAAGAAAGAGATCCAGATTATAGAAGACTATAATCGCCTCATTGCCAATATTTTTTCCAGGTCGCCTTCTGCAGTGCCTGAAGTGACCGGTCGATCGACACGAGTCGGCAATACAAAGATCATACGTTACTCTATTCCTATTTATTATGACAACATGCGTTATGGAGTCATCTACCTCTGGGATACGGATCTCGTTATCCGTCAGCGCAATCTTTTTGTTATCGAGTCTGCGACGTCCTTGATTGCTCTGGATATCCTGAATCGCATTACGCTTGTCGACCGCGAGAATGTGCACCGCAGTACATTTCTTGAAAAATTGTTAAGCAGCGACGAAAAAGAACAGGAAAAAGCGATCGAGAGCGCCGATTATTATCTTTTCCATCCGGAGCTCGCAAGTCAGTGTGTCGTCCTTCTCGTACAGCAAGATCTGCCCCTGCAGATGACACCTAATAACTCTCGAATGATTAAGAATATCAACACGAATATTCTCAATCTAACAAACCGGCTTAAACAGGAATATGATGGTTATTTCTTGTCTACACGTAAAAATGACCGCGCCGTTTTTCTCTTGCAATACGATAAGAACTCCTCTGATGAGGCAAAGAGAGAGCAATGTCAGCGCTTTATAGACATTCTGCTTGAGAGCGCAAAAGAAAAAGACCTGCTTTCCTTTACCTATGTCGGTGTAGGCTCAATTGCGGAAACGTATCAGGATCTTTCTTCGAGTCTTAGCCAGGCTGAACAGACGGTTCGTATTTTGGTCAGCAGAAAATCGGATGAGCGTAAGCTGTTCTACAGCGATCTCGGTTTATTGCGTGTGCTCGGTCACCCGCTGTTGCGTGAAGACGCACTCGCGTATGCTCACGAAGTTCTGGATCCGTTGGAAGAGCATGATGAGAAACATCGCGGTGATCTTATTGAGACCGTGCGTGTATATTTTCAGTGCGGAGGCAACCTCAAACGCGTTGCCGAAGTGCTTTTTACTCACTATAACACGGTCATATATCGAATTAATCGCATACGAGACATGTACGATATCGATCTTCGCGATCCGGAGACCGCGTTTAATTTCCAGCTGGCATTGAAGATTAGGGAGCTTTTACAGTGAAGACTGTTCGTACGTTAAAAGCTAGCCGCATCGCGGAAGATTTACACACGTATTTCATTGAGAAACGGTACTTAAAAATGCGTGTGCATTCTGTTTTTCAGACTTCTGCCAATCTTGTCACGCAAGATGATGTGTTGATTACGATGGTCACAGCGTCGCGTGACATAATGCCGATGGGTTTAACGCTCGATGTTACCGAGCCTTTTGAATGGCCTTTTCTCATAGACGATACTGTTGAGTATACGGGCTTTCCGATGCTTTCTGTACCTTCACGCCAGTGCCGCATCGAACTTCAGAATGTTAAGAGATGGACCCCATATCTTCATAACGTTAAATACGGAAACGCAAAAGCGCGCCTTCAGACGCTGAAGAGGCTCAAAGTGATCGTTGCCAAGCATGATTCTTTGGGCATTGCATCACTGGTCAATATGTTGGACAGGTGGGAGAACGTGACCGTTGCCGATTGTGACAACGTATATTGCCGGTTTATTCTCTATGATCTGGTGCAGTTTCTTCAGGCTGTGAAAATGAAAGATTGGCGTGCTGCCGGTAATCAGGCTACCATGCTAATCGGGTTTGGCCCCGGTCTTACGCCGTCGTGTGACGATTTTATGTCAGCCGTGTTGTTGTCGCTCTATTACGATGAGGGTGTAGAGAAGTCTGAACGGGAAGGGCGAGCGGCATTCATAGAAAGTGTTGTTTCAGCGGCAAAGAAACAGACAACGCTTGTCAGCGCTTCCATGATTCAGCATGCCGCAGAAGGCAAGGCCAGCGGTCTCTATCTTTGCGTTCTTCGCGCGTTGCTCGAAGGTAAAATAGATGCGCTTGAAGACGCGGCGACGAGTGCACTGCAGTTCGGCGCCTCATCAGGATCCGATTTTCTGTTCGGACTCTGTGCGATGCATCAAATCATACAAACATGGCGAGTCAGTGTTTAAAAAAGAAATATAATACAACAGAACGTAAAAAGCAAAACAACAAAACAGTAAGGAGTGGATGCGAATGAAGGTAAACAGTATGGTAAGAAAAAATGCCTACTATGACTCTGTCACGCTAATGATCATCTCTCGTGAGATGAAAAAAATCGAAGGCGTCGACGAAGTTCTCGTTGGCATGGGCACCGATCTGAACGTAGATCTTGTAGAAAAATTGAGTCTATTGACGCCGGAGCTTGAGGGGATCACTCCCAATGATCTTTTCATCGCGGCTAAATACGACGAGTCAAAATGCACGATGGATCAAATCATACAGGCTTTTGATGAGCAGATTAACGCAAAACAGGATGCGTCAGCAGGCGATTATCAGCCTCCGACACTGAGCTCTGCGGTCGAACATCTCAAGGGAGCCAACCTCGTGCAGATCTCGATTCCCGGCCGGTATGCTGCCCGTGAAGCGGAAGATGCGCTGAATAAAGGTTTGAACGTCATGCTTTTCTCGGACAACGTATCAGTCGAGGATGAACTCAAGCTAAAAAAGAAAGCCGTCGAAAAAGGCCTGTTGATGATGGGTCCCGACTGCGGAACAGCCATCATTAACGGTGTACCGCTCTGCTTTGCTAACGTGTTACGCCGTGGCGCCATCGGCGTGGTCGGAGCTTCCGGTACCGGCACACAGGAAGTGACGGTCTGCATTGATAAGCTCGGCGAAGGTGTTTCCCAAGTTATCGGAACCGGCGGGCGCGACCTTTCCGAACCGATCAACGGCCTCATGATGTCTCTAGGCATTGATGCGCTTGAAAGTGATCCGGAGACGAAGGTAATTGTGCTCATATCGAAGCCGCCGGCACCTTCGGTGGAAAAGAAAATCTTAAGCAAAGTCAGCAATTGTAGAAAACCGGTCGTAGTGGATTTCATTGGCGGAGATGCAGAGGCTATTCTTGAAGCCGGCGCGATTCCTTGTGTGAGCTTAGAAGATGCCGCACGCAAAGCCGTTGCTGCATTAAGGGGTGAGGAGATCGCCGCTTTTGAAGGCTTTGACGCACCGGAAAACGAGATCAATGCAATCGTGGATAAGGCTGTAGCTTCATTGAAGCCGGACCAAAAGAATCTGCGGGCGCTCTACACCGGCGGCACGCTGACCGACGAAGCGATGAAGTTCCTGGGTGAAAACTATCAGATTTATTCTAATATCCCGATGACGCCCGACATGGCAATTGAAGCATTGGAAGGCGAGATCAAAGGGCATATCTGCTTGGATCTCGGCGAAGACGAATTCACTCGAGGCCGCCCGCACCCGATGATTGATCCGCTGACGAGATCAGAGTTTTTCGATTCTCACGTCGATGGAACAACAGCTGTTGTGCTCGTCGATTGCGTGCTCGGTTACGGCTCGAACGCCGACCCGGCAGGTGCGGTCGCCGAATCGGTTAATAGCGCTCGTGCTAGACTTGCCAAAGAAGGAAAAGAACTGGTCGCCGTCGCTTCCGTCTGCGGCACCGACAAAGATCCTCAGGATTTGAAGAAATCGGTAGCTACACTTAAAGAGGCGGGCGTCATTGTAATGCCGTCAAACATGCAAGCTGTTCGACTCGTCGATCGCATACTCGCACGTGTGTCGGAATAAGGAAAGGAGATCATCACCATGAAAGTGAATGAATTATTTAAGAGCGAATTAAAGGTCATCAACATGGGGCTTGAATCCTTTTACCAGGATATGAAATCCCAAGATGTGTCTGCTATCCATGTCAATTGGAAGCCTGCCGCTGGCGGCAACGAGAAGATGGCGGCACTTCTGGCGCGCATGAAATCCCTACAATAAACACCGTAACGCGTGATGTGCATATATAGGCACATCGCGCGTGCATGACACGATAAATCACACGGCGATTGTGTATCACAAATAGCCGTCGGAACGTGGATAGAATCCACAAAACCACTTTTGAATGACATCGTCACTTTGGCGGTGTACAAATAGAAAGAAACGTTATTTAGGCAAATGGAAAGGAAGGAATGAACATTATGGCCAATTTCATTGATCAAGCTAACAAAGAAGCCCTAAAGTTGATGCAGAATGCTCAGCCCACACTTATCGGAATGGGAATTGCAAAAGACACTCTTCCCGGCATGCGTGAAAATCTGATTCTACACGCGGGTCCTCCCGTGAAATGGGAAGACATGTCCGGACCGCTTCGCGGTGCCGTTGTTGGCGGTATTATCTATCAGGGACTCGCTGAGACGGTAGACGAGGCCAAAGAGCTGGCAGCGTCCGGTAAGATTGATTTTGACAGCTGCCATCATCACTTGGCGGTTGGCCCGATGGCCGGCGTTGTGACCGCAAAAATGCCTGTCTTTATCGTTAAAAACTTGGATCAAGGCAACTACGCCTACTGCACGATGAACGAAGGCCTCGGTGAAGTGCTTCGTTTCGGCGCATACGGCGAAAATGTTATCAATCATCTGAACTGGATGGAGAAGACACTCTATCCGATCTTGAAAGAAGCGATCGAGATTCACGGACCGATCGACATCAAGAGCATGAATGCTCAGGCGCTTCAGATGGGTGACGAGATGCACAATCGCAATAAGGCCGGCACTTCGCTGTTTATCCGCGAGATCGCGTCCAGCATCGTGAAAACTAATGCCAGCGAGGAAGACAAGGTAAAAGTGTTTGACTTCCTGAACTCGAACGATCACTTCTATCTCAACTTGTCCATGCCGGGCGCTAAGTGCACGATGGATCCTGTCGGCAAAGTAAAGTACTCGACGATCGTCTATGGCATGGCGCGCAACGGCACTGAATTCGGTATCCGTGTTGCAGGCTTGGGTGAGCGCTGGTTTACAGCTCCGGCAGAGATCATCGACGGTCTCTATTTCCCCGGTTATTCGATGGAAGATGCGAACCGCGACATCGGCGATTCATGTATCACGGAGACATCCGGGATTGGCGGATTTGCCATGGCAAGCGCCCCGGCCATCGTACAGTTTGTCGGCGGTACGCCGGCTGACGCCGTACAGTACACCACAAGCATGTACGAAATTACACTCGAAGAAAGCGTCGCCTACAAGATGCCGAATATGAATTTCCGCGGTGTTCCGACAGGCATCGATATTCGTAAAGTTGTCGAGACACAGATTCGCCCGGTCATCAACACGGGTATCGCATCAAAGCACGCCGGTGTCGGCCAAGTCGGCGCAGGCGTTGTTCGTCCGCCGATGAAGTGCTTCGAGGATGCACTGCAAGCCTTTGTCGAAATGCTCGACAATGAAGGTCTTCTGGACTAAGATAAATATATAGTTTGCCCGGATCGGTCTTCCTTTCCGGGCAGACCATAGCATTACATTTCTAAATTTTTTACTACGGAGGTAAAACATGATTAAGAACTGGGACAAAGTCAAAATGTACGATTTGACAATCAACACCAACCATATGACGCCGCCATGGCCGACGTATGAACCGTTGAATGTTAAGTATTTCAAGCGCCTTGCACCGAACGGGGCGAACGGCATGATCATCAAAACGTCGAACCATGTCGGCACACACCTTGACGGCCCGATGCACTTTGACACGGGCGGCCGCGACATCGCGTCGCTTGAATTGGATATGCTCTGCGGCCCCGGCGTCGTCGCTGACGTATCCGACATCGCAGAAGACTGGTCCATATACACACCGCAAGACATCATGGATCGCGTCGAAGTGAAAAAAGGCGATATCCTCTTCATCAACACGGGTTATCACAAGTACAGCTTGGACGGTGAAGAGCCGGATGAGCGCCGCTACATGTTGCGTCATCCCGGCCCCTCCATGGATTTCCCCGCTTGGGCTAAGGAAATGGAACTCAAGTACATCATCGTGGACTGCGGTTCCGCCGACCACCCGATGAACACCAAGATCCGTGACTGGGAGCCTGTTGAAGCGAAAGCTTGTGACGAGTACATGAAGAAGCGTTACGGCA
>JAAZJH010000014.1 GCA_012800435.1 Clostridiaceae bacterium
ACGGCATGGCGTTGTCACAGGCGCAATCTTCGGTTAGACAGCTGACTTCCGAGCTTGAGCAAGACGGCAGGAACGTCGAATTTGCCATCCATCCCGTTGCAGGACGTATGCCGGGACACATGAACGTTCTGCTCGCGGAAGTCGACATCCCGTACGACAAGCTTCACGAAATGGACGACATCAACGACGACTTTAAAGACGCCGACGTGGCGCTTGTAATCGGCGCTAACGACGTCGTCAATCCCGCGGCCAATACGGCAGAAGGGACACCGATTTACGGCATGCCGATTTTGAATGTTGCCGACGCGAGAAGCATCATCATTTGCAACTTTGATACACAGCCGGGATATGCCGGCGTCGACAATCCGCTCTACGATGAGGACGAGAGCAGACATACCGTTCTCGTACTCGGCGACGCGAAAGATTCGCTTCGCAGTATTGCTGAAGCCTACCGCGAGGCATCTCAGAACAACTGATTAAATCTAAGGAGAGCGAGGGATCAAACCCTTTCGCTCTCCAAAAGCAACGAGCCGCCTATGCACGCTTTTTTGGTCAATCATTTGACAAGGCGTGTAATTGCCCTGATTATTAAAGTGGAACTCGAGATTCAGAAAGGACGGCCAATATGCATAACATCACCGATTCAACGGAAAACTATCTCGAAGCCATCTACGTCATGAGCAAGAAAGCCGGATCAGTACGCTCTGTCGATATTGCTCGTTTTCTCGATGTAACAAAGCCTTCCGTCAGCGTCGCGATGCGCAAATTGCGCGAAGCCAAATATATTCGCATGGCACGCGACGGCATGATCACTTTACTTCCTGAAGGTCTGAAAATTGCTAAACGCACATACGAGCGACATGTCTTACTACGCACCTTTCTGATTCACCTCGGTGTCGATGAAGAAACGGCGGACAAAGACGCTTGTAAAATAGAACACGCCCTCTCGCGCGATAGCTTTGAAGCACTTCAAAGACACGCTCAGGAAATTGACCTCAAAACACCGGAAAAATAACGTTTTTAGCACTGTATCCCGTGCTTCGTTACTATTTTCCAATGAGATTCCTACGGAAGTCAGCACATCTCCAATAGGATATCGCTCTTCCTCTTCTCTTTTCAATTTGTAAAAAATAAGGTCTTGACATCCTTTTTTCGATAGGTTACACTCTAACTGTACTAGGCGATCTAGTACAGAGCAAACGGAGATCCATAGGAGAGCACATGATCTATCCGGACATACAACTCAAAAGTACCGTTCCTCTCTATTCGCAGATCAAGCGCTATTATCAGCGAATCGCGGCGCTTGGTCTTATTGAAGCCGATGATAAACTGCCTTCCGTGCGCGAACTTGCCAGCGAACTCGGTATTAACCCTAACACTGTTCACAAAGCCTACAGTGAATTGGAGCTCGAAAACGTCATTTATGCCGTTCCGGGGAAAGGTTATTACCTGCGCAGGCGCCCACATGACGAACCCTCTTTTGAAAAAGAAGAAATACTCCGCCACTTCAAACAAGCACTTCAGGTTGCTTGGACAGGCGGTATTTCAAAAGAAGAGCTCCACGATCTGCTCGATGAAAGTATCCGCACTTCAAAACCGCAAGGAAAGTCCGATCAACTCGATTGAGCAACGTAACGTTCTGCAACGAAAGAGACATCACACCGAACTTTTGAAAGATAACGAGAAAAAGGAAACCGCAACCTATGCTATACGTCGAAGAACACAATGAGACCTCGGAAGCCGGAGCTGTAACGTCGTCGCCGCCTCCTATACTTAGAGCAGACGACATCAGCAAAACATTCGGTTCAGTCAGAGCGCTGGATCGCGTTACTTGCTCCATTGCCGGAGCATCGATCTTCGGTTTAATCGGATCCAACGGCGCGGGGAAATCAACCTTTCTACGCTTGGCAGCCGGTGTTTATCGCCCCACGTCTGGACGAATGTTGTTTTCAGATCAGTCTGTCTACGAAAATCCGAGCGCCAAACAAATGATTCAGTTCGTCGCCGATCAGCCATTTTTTCACTTCGAAAACCTCAAGAAGATGGCGACGCTCTACCGCTCTTTGTATGTCGGGTGGAATCCGGCGCTGTATCAGGAACTGTTACAAATTTTCCCGCTTCAGGAAGACCAGCCTTTTAATCAAATGTCGAAAGGCATGCGTCGTCAGGCCGCCGTTATTCTGGCTGTCGCCGCCAAACCGCGCCTCCTGCTCCTCGATGAAGCGTTTGACGGCTTGGATCCTGTCATGCGTCAAAACCTGAAACGTATCCTCGCTCGCCAAGTCGGGGAGTACGGAATGACTGTCCTCATCGCTTCTCAGAATTTAAAAGAACTTGAGG
>JAAZJH010000015.1 GCA_012800435.1 Clostridiaceae bacterium
AAAAATTAACAATCTCCCCAAAACGAACCCATCTACCTTAACAGCAGAAGCCTGAAATTACTCATGCAGGTTGATTAGGCGTCGCATCAAAATCAACACAATCGCCATTTTTCAAGAAAAGAACCAAGATTCACCGTAAAAGACGTTGAAATCTTTGCAGATTTCTTCGTGCAACGTCACAGATCGACATGTTCACCGCGGTAGAGGAATGATTTCCTCCTAGCCATAGCCAAATTATCAAGTTTAATGTCAAAACTGACTTAGATTGCCGAGAGATCTTGATTAATACCCGTGTGAGTCGCATATTTAAGACAGTTTCTCATTTAATTTTAATATTTTGGCAAAAAAAAGGAGAGTTGTCCTTTTGAAGCTGTTTGAAGCAGGGAGAGTAAGTGGGGCTTTTTGTCGTTATTAATATTCTTACGAGAGTTATTTTGTGCCATTATTTTGAGGCTCAGTTTTCGCCCAAATGCCTCGCCCCTCTTCTTTAGCAAGATGTTTGAGCAATTTGAAATATTCGTTGTAGCGCACATTTGGTTTGTAACACTTGACGTCAACAAATCCTTCGCGGGCAAGAATTTCATTAATCATATAATGTTCGTCAAGCCAAGCGTAAGCGAGTCGGCGACCGTAAGGATCTTCACATTCGACGTCGTATTCAAGATAAATGGTTTTTCCTGTGAGCCATGCCATTACAATACGCGAAATAGATTCGCCTAGGTGTGTGCGCAGGGCTTCGTCATGGTGAGCGTAGGATTCTGGTGCGTCGATGCCGATAAGACGTAGGCGGAAAGATTCACCATTAGAAATTATCATTAAAGTGTCTCCATCAACGACGCGAAGGACAGAGACTTGTTGCATGCTACTTATATTGGCAGATCCGCCAGGTCTAAACAAATCATAATTTTCTAATGGCTCAGCAAGATGCATTGCGAATCTCACGGCCTCTTCATGTGAGATTGGCGCATCAGCATCAAGTTGGAATGGCGCCTCTTTTGCGCGAGGTTTTGCAGGCGCAGTTAGTGGTGAGATAGATGCATTGGGCGCGTCAGTAAATTGGCGGATTCTTTGACAGCCAGTTGCGGCAAGTAGCATGATCACCGTCAAGATCACGACGAGAACAGTAAAAACGACAGAACGATGAAAAGCGCAGAGTGGAATGCTGAAGCGATGACGCATTTTATGACGAGAAATCACGCGAATGTCATAATTGTTCAAACTCATAATATTTCAATTTTACATCAGGGCGTTATCTTATAGCTGTAGCAAAGAGCTACAACACCTCTTCATACGTCTCCTCTGACAGGGATCCGAGTCGCGGATCCCTGTCAACTTTTTCCTTAGTATTCATTTTAGCTGATTGTTGGTCGTTTTATCGGACTTAACTTCATTTGCTTCATATTCTTAATAAATAACAATATTGAAGTATTGAAGTAAATCTTGCAATAAGATGCACGAAGGTGTGCGCACCTTGATGCATATCGCACAGATAGTTATCAACTAGACATTCGTATTGTATTGCAGATCAGTGCCAAAAGATCGACTCCGAGAGATCGTGTTCGCTATGTCCTATCTACAATGAGATCATTTACGGTTCATGTTTTTATAGTACGACTAATATTTCGTCATGTTTCATGCTTTTATAGTACGACTAATATTTCGTCATGTTTCATGCTTTTTTAGTGCGGCTATTATTTCATCACGGCAACGTGTTGCATTTGCAATGACTCTTTCAATATCGATGGTGGTGAAATGACCATCTTGGTATAGGACTCTGCCGTCAACCATGGTGAGGCATACATCGCTTGCGTTAGCAGAGGTGAAAAGGCTTGTGCCTAGATCATAGTGCGGATAAAAATGCAGTGCATTCATGTCAACAACGGCAAGATCGGCGCGGAATCCCTCTTTGAGCAAGCCTGTATCGTCTCTTCCCTGAGCCAGCGCGCCATTTCGGGTTGCGAAAGACAGGAGTTCGCCGTTAGTAAATGTTACAGGATTGCGGTGAATACCATTAGCAATATAGGACGCCCAAGTCACTTCCTCAATCATATCCAAATTGTTGTTGCTTCCTGCACCGTCAGTTCCAATGGTGACATTGATACCGTGATCATGCCACTTCTTAATATCTGCAATGCCGCTGCCTATTTTGAGATTGCAGGATGGCATATGGGTAAGCGTTACGCCCTTTTCGATTAATAGCGGATAGTCTTCGTCTTCGATGAAGATTGCGTGCGCAGCAGTTGTCGGGACATCAAAAAGTCCAAAATCATAGAAATAGTGAGTCGGCGTTTTACCGTACATTTTTTTGCACAAATGATGTTCACCTTCCGTTTCGGAAAGGTGAACATGCATGTTGAGCTGACGATCTTTTGTGTAGCGAACGAGTTGTTCGACGACATGCGGTGTGCTCGTGTATTGGGCATGCAATGAGGCATCAGCGATTAAACGTCCGTCTGAAGAAGTAGAGGCATCGATTACTGCTTCCGTCTCACGGTACCATGCCGTTTCCTCTAATTTTGTTGAATCGTCACCGTTGAGTCCGTTTGAAATGTTTGCTTTGATACCGGATTCGATGACTGCTCGGGAAATTCCGCCGAGGCGCATGTACATATCCGTAAAGGACACGGTACCACCGCGTAACATTTCAGCGATACCGAGAAGTGCTCCCCAGTATACGTCCTCTTCTGTCAGTAGTGCTTCAAAGGGAAAAATCCGATCGTAGAGCCATTCTTGCAGCAAAAGACCTTCTCCATAGCCGCGGGTTAGTGTCATTGGAACGTGGGAGTGATTATTGAAAAAGCCTGGTATCAGAAGTTTTCCGGCACCATCATAGACTATATCACCCGATTGGCGCGCCTCTTCAATCGTGTTCTCGCAAGGAGCGATCGAGCGGATAAAAGCGCCTTCCGTGATGACCGTCTGATGTTCGCGTGTGTTTCCTTCAGTATCGAGAGTGGTGATGTCATGGAAAATCATTTCTTTCATATTCCTTTCTACTATGATGTTATCTGGTGCCTGACCGAGAAAATATCTTGGCGGCACGATCTTCATAAGACCGGTATAGCGCTTAAGCAAATAGTAGTTATATTAAAGGTTCTGCAGTACTTTCTCAATGAGCGCAGACATTGTTCCCGATGCTGCACGAGCCGCGACGCCGACTTCTTCATCAGAAAGCGGTTGATCGAGCATGCCGGCAGCCATATTCGTGATAAGAGAGAAACCAAGCACGTCCATGCTTGCGTGCGCTGCCGTCAGCGTTTCGGTCACAGTGGACATCCCGACAGCATCTCCGCCAAGTAAGCGGATTGCACGAATTTCAGCGGGCGTCTCAAATTGAGGCCCGCCCATAAAAAAATAAACGCCTTCTTTAAGAGTGACCGCCGGATTGAGAGACGCTGCGGCGTGGTGAGCAAGTGTACGCAAGGCGGGCGTATACAGTTTTGAAACGTCAAAAAAACGCGAGCCGAAAAGCTCTGCGTTGGGTCCCAGCATGGGGCTGTCACCCATCAGTTTGATGTGGTCAGAGATGACCATAATATCGCCAACACGGTAACTCTCATTAACACCGCCAGCCGCGTTTGTGACGATGAGGGTTTTAACGCCTATCAAGGACAGAACGCGAACGGGGATAGAAAGTTCTTCGTAGGAATAACCTTCATAATGATGGAACCGTCCTGACATGATGCAGGTTATTTTGCCGCCGAGTACGCCGAAATACATTTTGCCTGCATGGGAGACATTAGTGGTCACGAGGAAACCCGGAATGTCCCTATAATCAAGAGTTTTGCAGATGTCCATCCGTTCTGCGACGCTTCCCATGGCAGACCCGAGGATGATGCCTATGGTCGGTATCCATTCTGTCGGTAGCTGTGCTTTGATCCAAAGCGCAGCCTGTTGGCAGCGTTTCACGTTTTCAGTTGCGGACATATTACGTCTCCTGTCGTATTTCTCAAGGCGTTCAGCTTTTGTTTACATCAATGAATCGCGTATTGATGTATTTTAGGTTAATGATTGGTCGTTTTACTGTTACACAGGCATTTTCAACGAGTGAAAATACAAATGGCGCTATATAGCGTGTTTGCGCGTTAATCTGAAGCACTAGGTGCAGGTTCTGAATGAGGAGGGTCAGGTTCCACAATGATCGGGCCTTCCGGCATTGAAGGATCAGATTCTATCGGCGGCTCTGTCTCGCGCGGTTCAGCGTGTAACGGGCAGACAATTTTAGGTGCAGATTTATTTGTCATATCAAAGAGTTCCGTATACTTTTTTGGGCACCACTTTGTTGCGATTAACCCGGACTGAGAACAGATCGTTTGTCTGACGATGTTAGGGGACATGTCAAATGAGATTGGCGGGAGGGTTTCATGGATCTGCGCCATGACATCCTTCCAAATGACAATGGGCATCTTGGTGTCTTCCTCGGGGATATCTGTCCACCGCCCATGCGCGTTGTCGTAACCGTACCAAACAGCCGCCGTATAATAAGGCGTGTAGCCGGCAAAGAGGCGATCGTTTCTCTCATCACTGGTTCCCGTTTTTCCTGCAGCCTGCTGTGGATCAAGGCGAGCATAGGGTGCGATCCAGGAGGCATGCTCCAATGTGTCGACAAGAATATCCGTCACGATATCTGCTGTTTCTTCACGAAAAACCTGTTCGAAAGACGGTGTATACTCCAGAAGAATTTTGCCATCTGCGTCTAACACACGAGTAAAAAGATAAGGTTCCGTGAAGAGGCCATTATTCGCAAGAGCGGTGTAAGCTCCTGCCAATTCCATCGAAGTAACACCATGACCGAACGCGCCAAGTGCTCCTGCCGGCTGAGTTTCCGTTGTCCTATCAATACCGAGGCGTTTCAAGTAAGAAAGTCCGAGCTGTGGCGTCAACATCTTTTCGTACACTTCAACCGCGACGGTATTGACGGATTGACGGATCGCTTGGCGCACGGTAATCGGCCCGCGATATACGTTTCCTGAGTTGTTTGGCCAAGCTACATCAGGATTGTGCGGGTCATAGAATTTCGGTTCATCGATGAGAACGGTTCCTGCTGTAATGATGCCTAAATCCATTGCCGGCCCATAGTCTAAAATTGGTTTGATGGATGAACCGGGTTGACGGTAGGCCTGTGTAGCGCGGTTAAAACCGAAATTGTCTTTCTTTTCTCCAAAGCCACCCACGAGCGCAACAACCTGTCCGCGCGTTTCTGGAAGATTAGAAATCACCGTGATGCTTGCCTGCGGTTTTTGTGGCATGTCGGGCATCGCGGTGTAATTGGTCATCATAAGCTCTTTTTTCTGAAAAGTGCTTTCCGCCATTTTTTGAATCATGGGATCCATCGTCGTTTCGATATGTAGACCCTGCTGGAAAATAGCGATATCCGCTAGCGTGGGAGAATATCCCCGTTTTGTGATAAGTTCCGAACGCACTTGCTCGATAACGGCTTCCACAAAATAGGAATGAATCTCGGAGGTCGTATCAGTGTCTTGCGGCTTGAGAATAACAAGTTCTCGGTTTATGGCTGTTTCATATTCTGCTTGGTTAATTTTGCCGAGCTCAAGCATTTTTGACAGGGTGCTCCGCATTCTTCGGAGCGCATTTCTCTTGCCATGTTCCGTCCAAGGGTTGTAGATGGAAGGAAGGTTGGGAATACCTGCAAGAAAAGCACATTCTGCGAGATCAAGCTCTGAGACGTTTTTCCCGAAATAGGCTTTCGAGGCGGCTTGAACACCGACGTAGTGGTTAGACATCGGCACCAAATTGACGAAGAGCTCTATAATTTTCTCTTTGGAAAGCCGTTTTTCGAGCATGATAGCGCGTTCCCATTCTTGAATTTTGCGCTGTGCCGAGCGTTCATCAGCTCCGGACATCATTTTGACGACTTGCTGTGTAATGGTGGAGCCTCCATGGCTGGGAGTGCCTCCTCCAAAATTTAGAAGAAGGTTCCCCATCGCGCTGGCGATCCTTTTCGGATCAATACCGCTGTGTGTTTCAAAACGTTCATCCTCAATGGCGATAAAGGCGTCGTCAATGTAAGTTTCATGAAATTCCGCATAAGGCACATACTCACGAAGCATGTTTTGCGAACCGGTCAAGACTGCCGAGATGTCTCCGTTTCGGTCATATACATACGTCGCGTCATAAGTCTTCTTGATGTCGGTGATCTCAAAAGGTTTGGCGGTTGCGAGATAGCCTGACATGATGCCGAATCCACAGCTCAGGAAAAAAAAGATGACAACAAGAAAAATGATAAAGACGGCAAAAAATGTCTTTTTAACGCCTGATAAAAGTGCTGACGGCACCGAAATTACGGAGCTGCTTCGTGTCGGTTTGCCACTAACACGTTTACGCAGATCTCTTTTGTATGCCTTGAACTTGCGGTCATCAAGTAGATTTTCAAGTTCTTCTTGGAGTTGTTCCGCGGCGGTTATGTTCTCGATGTTATGATCACCGGCGTAGGTAGAGGCATGGCGGGTATAGCCGTCATCGCGAATATAGTCATGTATATCTCCGGCTTGATCATAAGAGGGAGCGCGTCGTGTGTGGCCATCATCGCGAATGTAGTCATGCATATCTTCGGGTAGTGCATGGGAGGTGACGTGACGCGTGTGTCCGTCATCGTGTATTGATCGTTGTATGCCTCTAGACCGGGCGTTGGATGAGGTATGTCGAGCTTGACGTCTGTCGGTTGCACTTGCGGACCGCATGACTGAATGACGCGAATTATCGTAAGTATTTCCGGAAAGGTCGGTTTTACGGCCTGCAGATTCGTGTGTTGCTTCCTTTGGGAGATCGACGTGCTGTTCTTGAGCAGGTGTCGAGCGCACACTCTTTACGTTCGGGGAAGGAGCAGACGTTTCTACGTGAGAGGGTTGAGATGTTTTTTCGATTTTTTGCTCAGGAGTGTCCGAGCCCTCCGACCTGTGCTGCGACAGATGATCACGTATGCGACGGATACCGGGTGCGGGAGACGTGGAAACATCCGAGCTCTCAGATTGTAACGTCGAGGTTCTCTGTTCGACATCCTGTTTGAACGTGGCAGTATCCGGGCTCGCCGATTGCGGCGGCAGCGTAGACGCAGCCCTATCGTTCTCCGGAAGACTTGGTTGCCTCAGATTAGGCTTCCTCAGCTGATCGCTCCGGCGTCGCCTATTGTCCGGGTTTTCCGGCGCTTGAATGTCTTGTTTCCTTTTGCTCATATGCAGATATAGCCACTCTCATGGTCATTTGTGACATCGTCATAAGGTGATCTTTATTCTATCACAGAGCCCATTTAACATGTAGAATGCCAGCCTATTGATGCCTTTTTATGCTTTAGCTTAGCAGTGTGGGCGACGCTTACGCTGATGTGCGGTTCAAGACGTCAATGTAGAGATGTTATTGCGGAGTCGTCAATATAGAGACGTCAATTCATTACGCACCGGCAGAGTGTGCTTGTGTCTTTACCATGTGCTCGAAAAGTCCCTGCTTCTCCATCAGCTCGTCATAGCTTCCTTTTTCTACGATTTCGCCTTGATCAAGCACATAAATGGTATGCGCATGGTGGATCGTGGAGAGTCGATGGGCGATGATCAGAGTCGTTCGCCCTTCAGACAAGCGGCGGATGCCTCTTTGGATGATTTCTTCTGTTTCCGTATCGATGTGCGAGGTCGCCTCATCAAGAATCAAAATCGTAGGATCTTGCGCGAGCGCCCGCGCAAAAGATATAAGCTGGCGTTCGCCGGATGAAAACTCGTTTCCGCGCTCGCGCACAGGAGTCTTAATCCCTTTAGGAAGTCGCGCAAGGAACTCGCTTCCCCCCACTTCGCACATCGCGTCGCGCGCGTCCTCTGCAGTTAGATCAGGGCGGTTTAGCGTAATGTTCGATTCAATTGTGCCAGTGAAGAGGAAAGGTTCTTGCGTAACGATGGCCATGTGACGGCGTAGAGCCTTCTTATCCAATAACGAAAGATCAACCCCGTCAACGCAGATCTGTCCTTTTTGAGGCTTATAAAATGAAAAGAGGAGATTCATCAGCGTCGATTTTCCGGCACCCGTCTGTCCGACGAAAGCTGCCGTCTGTCCCTGCGGAATGGCAAAGCTGACGTCGCGCAGTACGATTTCCTCAGGTTTATAGGAAAAGGTTACGTGGTCAAACTCGACATGTCCGTTAGCTTGGCTCGGCACATTGCCACTTTCATCAAGAGGCTCTTGTTCAAGAAGTTCAAATATGTGATCGGCTGCTCCACGCGCCCGTTCGAGGTTTCCGAGATGGTTCATCGCTCGATTCATTTGTGAAAAAAACCGGATCATGTAATCAATAAAAAGATATAGGCTACCGAGCGGAACAATGTAAGCGCGCGTAATATTGCCATAACCGAAATAGAGGAGCGCGACGGCAAGGAGTAAGTAATTGATGACTTCCGTCGCGTTTCCGCCACTATAGGAGTGCAGGCGCGTTATCGACAAACTATTGTAAAAAACACGATTGTTGATTTCGGCAAATCGATCGTACATGGAGCGCTCGCGTCCAAATGTTTGGATAATTTCGATTCCCTGTATGTTTTCATTCAGGTTGGCGTTGATGAGGCTGATTCCGCGACGTGAGGCACGGCTATGTTTGAGTGATTTTCTCTGAAAATCACGGAATAGAAAAAATAGTGCGGGGAATGAAAGAGCGGCAATTAAGAAAAGGCGAACATCAAGCACCAGCAGGCTGATGAGTATGCTAACTGCATAGACGCATGCCATTAGAAGCTGTGAAAGAACGGTGTTGAAGAAAACGCGTACTGCTTTCGTATCGTTTGTCACGCGTGACACAACCGAGCCGGCGGCAAGGTTATCGAAATACGTCATTGGCATCTTTTGAACATGATGGAAAATCTGGCGTTGAAGGATACGTGAGATACGGTTCGACGCCATGTTGTTTAAAACCGTGCCGCCATAGCGTGTCACCAAGGATGCCAATATTGTCGCCACATAAAAACCGATAATAAGGAAGAAAACACTGTTGTCGCGCGCTCCGACACCTTCAATGAGCTCCTGATTGAGAATACGTGAGACAAAATACGGTCCCGCAAGATCCAAAATCACGGTGATTACAGTAAGAGTAAGACCGCCAGCAAGAGTGCCATTTACAAAGCTCGCGTAGCGAAAAAGCCTGCCAAGACCGAAACGCGTTTTTTTTGTTTTATCTTTATCCGCTTCATCAATGTGAGGCATGGCGTTTATCCTCCTTTACTGAATCAGTCGGCGTTTGGTGTTCTTTAGACGATTCCATCTGTTGTTTTGTATATTGTTCCGCATACCAGCCGCCCTTGGCCATGAGTTCTTCATGCGTACCTCGCGCGGAGATGGTACCGTCATCAAGTACGATAATCAGATCAGCATTTCGCACAGCAGAGAGGCGATGAGCGCTGACAAGAGTAGTGCGCAGGTTATGCGACTTCTGCAAATTTGACAGCACGTTTTCTTCCGTAATGGCATCCACTGCTGAAAGGCAATCGTCTAAAATCAATACTTCAGGATCGGAAAGCAAGGCACGGGCAATGGAGAGACGCTGTTTCTGTCCACCCGATAGAGCGATACCCTGTTCCCCGGTGAGCGTATCGAGTCCTTGGGGCAAGAATTCAAGGTCTTTTATGAAATCAGCTTGTGTGAGGGCTTCCATCAAGGCTTCATCCGGGACATTGCCGTCGTTGCCCATGGTATTTTTGTCAGGCTCTTTAGTAACGGCGTTACGGATGCTGCGATAGGAGCTTTTCCAAAAGTTTTTCTCTTGCTCGTGATCCGTTTCAGAAAGTGGCCAACGGGTTGAATCGTTACTACTTCCCATTAGGACATTTTCGCGTACCGTCATGGAGAAAAGCTGACTTTCCTGCGGTACGTAGCCGATACGGCTACGTACTGAGCGTCGATCATAAAGGCGGATTGGTACACCACTCAACGTTAAGCGTTTTGTAGGAGATGGAAGCGCGGGGTCGTAGGAGACGCTCAATTCATCCGCTTCTTGTGGGTAAAATCGAAGAATTTGCTTAAGCAATGCAGATTTTCCCGATCCAACACGGCCAACCACGCCGAGTGTCATGCCTTGTTTGATCGTTAAGGAAATATCACGAAGGACAGGTTGCTCTTCACCTGGCCAAGTGAAGGAAAAACGATCAAACACGATATCGCCGATCTCGTTGCACTCGATTGCATTCGGCGGATCTTCAATCTCTTCGGGCCAGTCCCAGATTTCTTGTACACGTTCCATCGAGGCTATACCTTGTTGAGCCACGTTGATAAATTCACCCATGGCGATCATCGGCCAAGTCAGCATTGTGAGATAGAAGGTATGCGACATAAGTTGGCCAGTAGTGATAGAGCCCGCAGCGATCAGTTGTTTACCAACGATTAAGGCGATGACAAATGAAATACCTTGAATGCAGCGCGACACAGGCATGAACAGCGCACTGAGTTTTGCTACATTCATGTTTTTTTCGTAAAGCCTGTTTGTTTCGGATTCAAAAATCTTTTCTTGTTCCTCCTCCATCGCGAATGCCCGTACGACGCGGACGCCTTGAACATTCTCGAGCACATGGTCGTTCATGTCATCAAAAGCACGCTGAGAGAGATCGAATTCAGTGTAAAGGCGGTTGCCGATTTTTCTTGAGAAAACGATGAGCAACGGATATGGAAGCGCAGACAAAATTGTCAGTTTCCAAGAGCCGCTCAACGTCATAAATAGAATGATGCCGAGTTGATAGATGGTGGAGTCAAAGAGTGCCATGATGCCAAAGCTTGCTGTTTCTGCGATGGAGGAAACATCATTAGTCGCTTTGCCCATAAGGCTTCCTGTTGACTGCGCAAGGAAAAAGGGCGCACTCTGGTTGAACACTTTTCGTACAATGCGTTGTCGTGTCGTAAGTTCTGCGACGTCGTATGCCTTAAAAAGATAATAGCCCCAGATGTAGTTTGTGATGTAGAAAAGGATCGTTACCGCTAACAAAAGGAAAATGTCTTTAAGCAATGCCGACATGGTAAGCACGTTAGCGGTGATACCATCCGCGATTTTGCCGGCGAACCAGGGCGGAAGGAGCGAAAAGCAATAACCAAGCCCCATCGCGGTGATTGCCATTGCGTATTCTAACTTATACTTTGAGGTCAGCCATTGAAACTGGTGCGATATTTTGCTCAGCATGATTGCCTCTTTCTTCTTTTCAATAATTTCATCAAGTATCTAAGGAGTTATTTTAAGCGAAAATAAGCCATAGCAAAATCCTTAGAATAACAGGAAAGAAGCGCTTTCGAGCGCTTCTTCTCCGTCGTTATGAATATATTATGCCTCGACTTATATTTATATCAAGATAGCATGATGGGGTCAAGTTATACTGTTAAACAGGCTGCATCATGTTAAAAAAGAGCGTCGCGGTAGAGCAAAGACCGGCAAATACAATGATTGAGAGCAGGATGAGTTGTATCGTGCGATTGTCGTCGAGATGAGTTAGTTCAGCGACAAGACGCGCGTGCAAAATGATCGAAAATACGAGACCTATTACCGCCAGAACAATGCCGTAAAGATTTCCTGCCGATAATGTGGAGGGAAGTGCGAGTGCAAGGAAGATCACAAGATATTTCCAAGCAGATCGACCTGCCGCGAGTGCATGCGAGAAAGGGAATCGTCCTTGTCTGAATAGGAAGCGCGCGATCAACCAGAGCGTAAATGTGTAAAGGATGAGGATGCCGAACACAAAGGCGCTTCCTGTGAGCAAAGAAAGGATAAAGCGTCCGGCTGTCAGTACAGGCATTTTCCCAACAACTAAGAAAATCGTCCAACGATACAGATTGACATAGAGGAGACCGGAAAGGGAAACAGCCAATACAAACCAAACGGTGTGTGACGGTGACCAAGTCGGCGAAAGTCCGGTTTTAAGTGTATCAGCAGGTGCGATAATAAAATTAAGTATACGCGCGAATACTTGACGTCCCTGACCGGGTGTTGACCGGTAGTTTTCGTATGTTCGATGAGTGTAACCAGTTCCAGAGCTTTGCTGCTGTTGTTTCTCTTGTTTCCTTCGTGCTTTCTCCTGACGTCGTGCTTCACGTGCCGCCTGTCGCTGTTCGTGTTTTGTCGATGTTGAATACGACGAGTCGGCAGTACTTGAGGTAGCACCGGAAGCTTTTCCCGACGTGCCTGAAGTGGAAGACGCACTGTTCTGAGCGCCGTGGACTGCATATCCCTGATCGGTGTCCGCTTCCGAGTCGCGCTGATCGGCCGCGCCGTCGCGTGCGCTCGTGACGTACGTGCGCTCACGGCAATGGCATTTCTCGCCGGGTGAAAGTTCTTTTCCGCAATAAAAACAATAACGAGCCATAGGTTTCTTTAACTAATCTCCTATTGCATCTTACAAAATGACATCAGATGACACAATCGCGTTACGGCAGCACACGAAGCTGCATGTTGCTATCCGATGTGAGCACGAATACCTTCACTGACAACGCACTTTATCGCACCGTGAGTATTCGCAGCATGTGCCTTCAGAAAGTGACTGTCGATAGTTGCCCTGACTATCGGCCGTTATCGTGGTTGCAAAGATCTCACTCAAAAGATTGCACTAAGCCCGAAGACCGCCGACGGTGCCGCAAGTTTAGCAAAAACATATTGAATAATTGTGACGTTTTTGCAAAGCAGGGTGTCACATTGTGCAAAAGTGCGCTAAACGTTTCCTTAAGGACATACTTTCCTGCGTGTTGTGAGCGGATCGCATTGAGTATGTTCACTAGTTGCGCGCCCTGAAAAAACAAGGGGAGCCGAATCAATCTTCAGCTCCCCCTGTATTAAATATTAGCATATTCGCAGTCGGCAACAGTCAGTTTAAATCTTAGCAGTCGGCAGCGGTCGGTTTAAAACTTGGCAGCCGGCAGCAGTCGGTTTTAATCTTAGCAGTCGACTTTGATCTTCGAAGTTGGCGTTAATCTCTAACCTCTTTGTTCCGCTTTCTTCTTGCGAAGAACTAACAGTAACGTGCCGGCAGCAAGGAGCAGTAAGCTCGCCAACAGATCGGTTCCCGCGTTCTCGCCCGTTTTCGGCAATACTTCCCCCGG